>NZ_LDUR01000008.1:0-140935 GCF_001043705.1 Chromobacterium sp. LK11 | reverse complement strand
AAACAGGTTCTTAGGGCGAAGGCTGGCTGGAGCAGTCCAAAGGTTCGCCGCGCCAGGTAATGCTGGCCTCGCGGCCCTTGATCCACAGCTCCAGCCCCGGCGCCGCGTAGCGCGCGCCGCTGCCGCTCAGGCCCTGGTGCAGGATGGCGGTGGAGCCGTTGTACTCCAGCTTCACCGTGGGCGGGTGAGTGCGGTAAAAGGTGGCCAGCACGGTGCGGGTGGCGTTGCCCTTGCAGACGTAGCGCAAGGGCGTCAGCGACGGGGCCAGGCCCCAGGCCGCCTGCAACTGGGTGATGCGCATGATGTAAACGTCGCCCAGGCACATATGCATGTCCTCGGTCTTGACGCAGTCCTTCAGGCTTTTCACCCAGCGCCGCTGCTCGGCGATCAGCTTGGCCTCGGCGCCCGGCCGCCCCTGCTGCGCCTGCTCCAAGGCCTGGGCGTAAACCTTCTCCAGCCTGTTGTCCTGCCGGGTCAGGCTGTCGTCCTGACACACCATGGCCTCCACCGGATTGCCCGGCTTGTCGCAATTGAAATCGGTCGCCGCCGGCGCGTTGGCCTCCGCCGCTTCCTCCACGGCCTTGCCGCTCTCCGCCGCGCGGCCGTGGCCGCCCTCCGAACCGCCCTTGCCGGCGGCCAGCGCCAAGGCCGGACACAATATGATCAAGCCGACCAGCCTACGGGCGGATCCAGGCATACCGATTTCCTCTGAACTGCGTTATTCGCCGCCCATCCCGGGCGGACACATCAAAACAGGGCATCTTGCCGCCGCGGAGCCCAAACGCTCCGGCGGCGTGACAGCATGATACCAGTTCGCCCATTCGCATTTATTAATAATATCGGCCGTCAAAACGACCGCGCGCGGCTTTGAATTCCGCTGGAATGGATATGACAATGCGGCGACAAGTTCCCAAGCCGACGATTTGAAGGTAAACTCCGGCCTCCCGCGCGCAATTCCAATCTTTGCGCGCCGCGCGCGCTTCATCCCGAAGCGCCCATCGCATCCCTAACTTTTTCCCGTCAGCCTGGATTGGTTCGCACATACTGCGATAGGCCGTCGCAGGAGCAAACATGTCCACACTCACCTTTGCCGACCTCGGTCTGGCCGAATCCCTGTTGCGCGCCGTCAGCGAAACCGGCTACACCACCCCCACTCCGATCCAGGCCCAGGCCATCCCGCAAGTGCTGCAAGGCGGCGACCTGCTGGCCGCGGCCCAGACCGGCACCGGCAAAACCGCCGGCTTCACCCTGCCCTTGCTGCAGCTGCTGATGGGCAAGCCGTCCACCCAGCCGGGCCGTCCGCGCGCGCTGGTGCTGACGCCCACCCGCGAGTTGGCCGCTCAGGTTGAGGAGTCGGTGCAGACCTACGGCAAATACCTGCCGCTCAAATCCATGGTGATGTTCGGCGGCGTCAACATCAATCCGCAGACCCGCGAGCTGCGCAAGCCGCTGGACATCCTGGTGGCCACCCCCGGCCGCCTGCTGGACCACGCCGGCCAGCGCAACATCGATTTGTCCGGCGTTGAGATCCTGGTGCTGGACGAAGCCGACCGCATGCTGGACATGGGCTTCATCCACGACATCCGCAAAGTGCTGGCGCTGCTGCCGGCCAAACGCCAGAACCTGCTGTTCTCCGCCACCTTCTCCGACGAGATCAAAGGCCTGGCCGACCGTCTGCTGGACAGCCCCAAGCTGGTGGAAGTGGCGCGCCGCAACACCACCAACGAGCTGGTGGACCAGAAGATCCACCTGGTGGACCGCGACCGCAAAACCGACCTGCTGATCCACCTGATCAAAGAGCGCAACTGGTTCCAGGCGCTGGTGTTCACCCGCACCAAACACGGCGCCAACCGCCTGGCGGAAAAACTGGAGAAAACCGGCATTCCCGCCGCCGCGATTCACGGCAACAAGAGCCAGAACGCGCGCACCCGCGCGCTGGCCGACTTCAAGAGCGGCGAGCTGCAGGTGCTGGTGGCCACCGACATCGCCGCGCGCGGCCTGGACATCGACCAGCTGCCGCACGTGGTCAACTTCGAATTGCCCAATGTGCCTGAAGACTACGTGCACCGCATCGGCCGCACCGGCCGCGCCGGCAGCAAGGGCGAGGCGGTGTCGCTGGTCTGCGTCGACGAGTTCAGCTTCCTGAAAGACATCGAGAAGCTCACCAAGCAATCGATCGAGCGCTTCGCGGTGCCGGGCTTCGAGGCGGATCTGTCGGTCAAGCCCGAACCCATCCCGATGGGCGGCGGCAACCGCCGCGGCCAGCCGCAGCGCCAGGGCGGCGGCGGCAAGCCGCGCCACCAGCCGGACAGCAAGCCCACCGGCCACGGCCATCGCTCGCCGGCGTCCAAGCCGCGCCAGGGTCAAGGACAGGGTCAGGCCAAAAACGCCACAAACGGCCAGCCGGGTCAGCGCTCGTCGCAAGGCCAGGGTCAGGGTCAACGCGGCAAGCCCGCCTCCTCGCGTCCGAGCTCGGCGTTGTTCAGCCCGCCGAAAGGCCGCTAAGCCTCCTTCCGCGGCGTCGCGCCCTGTCGGCGCGGCCGCCGCAGCGCCCCTTCGCCGGCCCCGCGGCGATGGAAGCGCTTTACGGCGAGCGCCAAACCTGCCTACGATTCAGCAACAGGCCCTGGGGCCGACAACAATATCGAGCGGAGGCGGCGCGCGCCGCGCTCCGCGCGGGCAGCACGCGTACAACGCGCACAGATCGAGCAAGGATTCGGGGAAATGATGAGACTTCGCAGCTGGCTGCTGGGCAGCCTGGCTGTAGTCCTGCTGGCGGCAGCTCAGCCGCAGGCCGCGCCACGTCTGAAAATCACCCTGTCCAACCAGGAGTGGCCGCCCTATATGGGCAAGGAACTGCCGTACGACGGCATTTTGTCGCGTCTGGTCAAAGAGGCGTTCGCCCGTTCCAACGTCGACGTCGCCTTCCGTTACTACCCCAACAACCGCACGCTGCAATCGGCGCGCAACGGCACCGTGGACGGCAGCTTCGGCTGGGCGCCGACGCCGGAGCGCAAGCAGGATCTGCTGTTCACCCAGCCGGTGCTGCATGCGCGCATGGTGTTTTTCCAGCGCCGCAACGCCAGCTTTCCCTGGAACGACCTGTCCAATCTGCGCCACGCGCGGGTGGGCGTCACCGTCGGCAATTTCTATTCCGACGAATTCAACCGGCAGGTCAAGGCCGGTCACCTGATCCCGGACATGGCGCCGGACGACGTCACCAATTTGCGCAAGCTGCTGGCCGGCCGCATTGACCTGTTCCCCATCGACATGGAAGTGGGCCAATACCTGATCGCGCGCAACTTCCAGCCTCGGCTGGCCCAGCAGCTGGAGCCGCAAAACAAATCGTTCTGGGTGGCGCCGCTGCACGTGGTGATCTGGCGCAAGCACCGCCAGGGCCCGGAATTGGTGGAGCGTTTCAATCGCGGCCTGAAGGCCTTGCAGGACAGCGGGGAGTTCGATCGCATCGTGGCGGAAACCCGGGCGGCCAGCCTGGCCTACCACAAGCCGATCAAGGCGCAGTGAAAAGAAGGCGAAGCTAGGGCGCGTCCGCGCTGCTCAGCACCACCGGCCGGCCGTGGAAATAACCCTGGAACCAGTGGAAGCCCAGCTCGCGGCAACGTTCGAACTGCTCGCGACTGTCCACCTTTTCCGCCAGCAAGATGCCGTCGAAATCGCTCAATTGGGCCATCAGCGCCGGCAGCCGCTCCGGCTCCACCGCCGCCACGTCCACCTTGACGATGTCCACCAGCGGCAACATCGCCGTCTGATCCGGCCCCAGGTGGATCACGTCGTCCAGCGCCAGGCGGAAGCCGCGTTGGCGCAGCAGCGCCATCCGTTGCAGCAGGGCCTCGGTGACGGTCACCGTTTCCAGTATTTCCAGCACCAGCCGCTCCGCCGGCAATTGGTCCAGGATGGGGTCTTGCAACAAATCGGCGCTGGCGTTGATGAAACCGGGAAACTGGCCCAACACATCCGCGCAGCCCAGCTCTCCGAAGGCGTTGCGCAGCACCTCGGCGCTGGCGAGCAGATCGTCGCGCACCAGGGCGAAATTGGCCGGACTGGAGCGGAACAATAGCTCATAGGCCACCAGTTGCTGCTGGCGGTCGACGATTGCCTGCCGGCCAAGATAACGTGAAGAATTAGGCATGCCGACGATACTACAGGATATTGCCGCCGCTGTTGGGCATCTCCTGCTGAAGCGCCCAAAAAATATGACAGCTTATGCCTGACCCGCGCCATTAAATGCGGTAAGGTTGCAAATTACCCTCAAGTCAGCGAGTCCGCCATGTTGCCTACCCGACAAATTCCTCGCGAGGAGATCAAAACGCTGCCGCTGTTCGCCGGCCTGACGCCGGAACAGGTGCGGCTGGCCGCCACGCCGGAACTGGCCGCCGCCGCGCTGCGGGAGTTGGGCGACTGCGCGGTGCTGGGCTTCGACACCGAATCCCGCCCCACCTTCCACAAGGGCGAAAAGCCGACCGGCCCGCACCTGATCCAGCTGGCCAGCGACGACGGGGCCTGGCTGTTCCCGGTGCAGGACGGCCAGTGCGCGCCGGAGCTGAAAACCCTGCTGGAAGATCCGCAGCGGCTGCTGGCGGGCTTCGAGCTCAGTTCCGACCAGGCGCTGCTGCAGCAACGGCTGGGCATACGCTGCGGCCGGGTGCTGGACCTGGTCTCCTGCTTCGACAGCGACGATGCGCGCATCACCGTCGGCGCGGTGCAGGCGGTGGCGCGGCTGTTCGGCCAGTACTTCCGCAAGTCCAAAAAACTGTCCACCACCAACTGGTCCAAGCTGCCGCTGACGCCGGCGCAGCAGGCCTACGCCGGCAACGACGCCTGGGTGGCGCTGCGGGTGTTCCGCGCGCTGGAAGCGCGCGGACGGCTGCCGCCGGCGGCCAGGCTCAAGGCAGACGCGTAATCCGGTTCAGCGCCGGCACCGCCACCGGCGAGGCGCCGGCGAAATAGCTCTCCAGCACGTCCACGTCCACGCCGCCGCCCACCCGATTGACGCCCTGGGTCAGCACGGTGAAGCCGTCGCCGCCGCCGGCGATGAAGTTGTTGACCTGCACCCGGTAGTTGAGCAGCGGATCGATGGCCACGCCGTTGATCTTGATGCTGGCGATGTCCACCTTGTTGCCCGTCGGCGCCGCCGGGTTCCAGCTATAGCTGAACCCCTTGGACACTTGCAGAATCTTGACCTTGGACGGATCGCTCCATTGCTGCTCCAGCAACTGGTCGATCTGCGCGCCGGTCAGGGTCAGCGTGGTCATCACATTGCCGAAGGGCTGGGTGGTGAACAATTGGCTGTAAGTGACGTCGCCGCCGGCGCCGGGAATGATGTCGGCACGCACGCCGCCCGGGTTCATGAAGGCCACCACCGCGCCCTGAGCCGCGCCGGCCGTCAGTTGCGCGTCGGCCACCACGTCGCCCAAGGCGGTTTCGCCGGCCGCGGACGGGGTGCGGTCCAAAGTGCCCGCCGCCTGGCCCACCACGCGGTTGGCCACCGGGGCCACCAGGTCCTTGTACAGCTTGACCAGATTGCTGACCGAGGCCAGCGGCGCGATGTCGCGGGCCACCACCCGATTCTGCGCCTGGATGGAGCCGGGCTTGACGTCGCGGGTGGCCGGGTCCAGCACGAAGTCGATCTCGGTGAACAGTTGGCCATAATTCTTGGCGCTGGTCACCCGACGGCCGTCTATCACGCAGTTGTAGGCCTGATGGGTGTGGCCGGTGACCACCAGCTTCACCGCCGGGTCCAGCTTCTTGACGATGTCGACGATGGGACCGGACACGCCGTTGCAATCGTTGAAGTTGCCGCTCTGGTAGCCGCCCTCGTGCACCACCACCACCACGGCGGACACGCCCTGCCGCTTCAACTGCGGAATCAGCTGGTTCACCGTGGCCGCCTCGTCCTGGAAGCTCAGCCCCTTGATGCCGTCCGGCGACACGATCTCCGGCGTGCCTTTCAGCGTCATGCCGATGAAGGCCACCGGGATGCCGCCGAACTTCTTGATCTCGTAAGCCGGGAACAGGGTGCCGCCGTCGCTTTTCTTGACGTTGGCCGCCAGGAACTTGAACTTGGCGCCGACGAACTTGCCGTTCTGGCAGGAAGTGGTGGTCGCGCCCGTCTTGCAGCCGCCGTTCTGCATCCGCAGCAGTTCCTGCTGGCCGTCGTCGAACTCGTGGTTGCCGACGGCGTTGAGGTCCAGGCCCAGCAGGTTCATCGCCTCGATGGTGGGCTCGTCGTGGAACAGACCGGACACCAGCGGGCTGGCGCCGATCAGATCGCCGGCCGACACCACCACGGTATTCGGCGATTTGGCGCGCAGCGACTGCACCCAGGCCGCCAGGTAATCGACGCCGCCGGCGTTGATCTTGACGGTCTTGCTCGGGTCTGCCGGATCCGGCACCGTCAGCTGGCCCGGCATTTCCAGATTGCCGTGGAAATCGTTGAAGGCGATCATCTTCACCACCACCGGCTGGCGCGAGACGCCGGTGTTCTGATCGCCCGGACCCCAGCCGCCGGAGCCGGCGGAACAGCCGAACAGCGCCAGGCTCGCCGCCAGGCACACGCTCATGGTTTTCAGTTTCACGAAACGCATCCTTGTCTTGTTTGTTGTCGCGCGCCGGCGCCGCCGGCCGCGATCGAATGGGGAGACGCCCGTCCACTGCCATGGACCGCGATGGACGCTCCGATCGCGCGCACTATAGCAAAACAAAATGACAAAGAGTTAAAACTTTCGTGATGCGAAGCAAAACGCCATGCCGGCCTCAGTCGGCGCGCGGCTCCGCCTCCAAGGCCGCCAGCGCGTCCGCGGTGTTGAGATTGGGAAAGAGGTGGTCGAACGCCACTTCGACATGGTCCAGCCCGGCCAGCCAGCCGCGGATGGAGCGGCCGCCGCCGGCCAGGTAGGCGGCCAGCCCGGCGCGCAGGCCGGGCCCCAAAGCCAGCAGGCTGGGATGCCAGCCTTCGCGGTCGCTCGCGCTGGCCGCCTGGCGGCCGGCCGCCACTTCCGCCAGCAAGCGGCGCGAGAAATCGGCCGGCAGCCGCACCGCGTCGCAGGGCATCACCAGCCAGACCGCGCCGTCGTCGCGTTCCAAAGCCGCCAGCACCCCGGCCAAGGGCCCCGGATAATCCGGCAGGCTGTCCGGCAACAGCGGGCAGCCAAAATCGGCGTACGCGTCCAGATTGCGATTGGCCGAAACCCAGACCCGCTCGGGCGGCGGCGTCTGCGCGGACAGCGCCGCCAAGGCGTGCGCCAGCAACGGCCGCCCGGACAGGACGGCCAGGCCCTTGTCGACGCCGCCCATGCGCGTGGCGCGGCCGCCAGCCAGGATCAGCGCCTGGTGGCTCATTGCCAGCGTTCCGCCGCCCGGGCGTCGCTGTGCTTGGCCTCCACCCAGCGCGCGCTGCCGTCGGCCAGGATTTCCTTCTTCCAGAACGGCGCGTCCTGTTTCAGGTAATCCATCAGGAATTCCGCGGCGGCGAAAGCATCGCGGCGGTGGCCGCTGGCCACCACCACCAACACGATGGCTTCGCCCAGCGTCAGCCGCCCGACGCGGTGGATGACGGTGGCCGCCTGCAGCGGCCAGCGCCGGCGCGCCTCCTCCACAATCGCGGCCAAAGCCTTTTCGGTCATGCCCGGATAGTGCTCCAGTTCCAGCGCCGTCACGTCGCGGCTGTCGCCGTAATCGCGCACCAGGCCGCTGAAGCTGACCACCGCGCCGCAGGCCGGGTTGCCGGACAGCGCGTCGATTTCCGCGCCGGCGCTGAAGCGCTGCGGCTGCACCCGCACCGTGAACGCGTCCATGCTCATCCTCCGGTCACCGGCGGAAACACCGCCACTTCGTCGCCGTCGCTCAAGACGGCGTCCAGCCGCGCCATCTGCTGGTTCACCGCCACGCGGAACACCCGGTCGGCGGCCAGCTCCCGCGCCCAGACTTCGCCGCGCAGCCGCAGCTCCACCAGCAGCTCCTCCACCGTGGCCGCCTCGCTGTCCAGGTGTTCGCTCTCCAGGCCGAACTCGTCCCGCAAGCGGGCAAAATACAAAAGATTCAGTTTCATCGCCTGCCTCCGTGCAGTTGAGCGGATACCGCAGTGTAAGCAATCCGCGCCGGGCCTCCAATACGTCAAGGTGGCTAGGCCCGCCCGCAAAAAAGCCCGCGCGCGGCGGGCTGGTCGGGGCAGGAGCGCAGATTCTTACTTGACGATCTGCGCCAGCTCGCCCTTCAGGTATTTATTGGCCATGGTGTCCAGGTTGATCGCCTTGATCTTGCTGGCCTGGCCGGCGGAGCCGAAGGCTTCGTAGCGGGCGATACAGATGTCGCGCATCGCGTCGGTGGACACCTTCAGGTATTTGCGCGGATCGAATTCGGCCGGGTGCTGGGCCAGGAAGCGGCGGATGGCGCCGGTGGAGGCCAGGCGCAGGTCGGTGTCGATATTGACCTTGCGCACGCCGTGCTTGATGCCTTCCACGATCTCTTCCACCGGCACGCCGTAGGTTTCGCCCAGATCGCCGCCGAATTCGTTGATGATCTGCAGCCATTCCTGCGGCACGCTGGAGGAGCCGTGCATCACCAGGTGGGTGTTGGGGATGCGGGCGTGGATTTCCTTGATGCGGTCGATGCGCAGCACGTCGCCGGTGGGCTTCTTGCTGAATTTGTAGGCGCCGTGGCTGGTGCCGATGGCGATGGCCAGCGCGTCCACGCCGGTGTCCTTGACGAACTGGGCGGCTTCTTCCGGATCGGTCAGCAGCTGGCTGTGGTCCAGCACGCCTTCGGCGCCGACGCCGTCCTCTTCGCCGGCCATGCCGGTTTCCAGGCTGCCCAGGCAGCCGATCTCGCCTTCCACCGACACGCCGCAGGCATGGGCGAAGTTGACCACGGTGCGGGTGACGTCGACGTTGTAGTCATAGTCGGCCGGGGTCTTGCCGTCGCTCTTCAGCGAGCCGTCCATCATCACCGAGGAGAAGCCGAGCTGGATCGAACGCTGGCACACGTCCGGGCTGGTGCCGTGATCCTGATGCATCACCACCGGGATATGCGGGAATTCTTCCACCGCGGCCAGGATCATGTGGCGCAGGAAAGGCGCGCCGGCGTATTTGCGCGCGCCGGCGGAGGCCTGCACGATCACCGGGGCGTTCACCTTGTCGGCGGCCTCCATGATGGCGCGCATCTGCTCCAGGTTGTTGACGTTGAAGGCCGGCAGGCCGTAGCCGAATTCCGCTGCGTGGTCCAGCAGCTGACGCATGGAAACGAGAGCCATGGTGTTCAATCTCCGCAAACTGCTCCGCCGGGGCGGAACATGGTTGGCGCCCGGACCGCGCAGCGGCCCGAGGCGAATTCATCAATCAGTGTCGGGACACGCTGGACAACAACACGCCGGCGCCGACGAAAGCGCCGCCGGACACCTTGTTGACCAGCTTGAGACGCCGCGCGCTGTTCAGCCAGCCGGCCAAACGCGCACCGCCGCCGGCGTAAGCCAGCTGCCACGACGCCTCGATCACGTAAAACGTCGCCGCCAGGATAGCCAGCTGAGGCCCCTGCGGCTGCTGCGCGTTCATGAACTGCGGGAACAGCGCGGTAAAGAAGATAAAGGCCTTGGGGTTGCTCATCGCCACCAGAAAGCCGGTGCGGAACATGCCCCAGGGCGTGTGCTTGCCGGTCGCCGCCTCGCGGATTTCCTCCACCGGCTGCGGCTGGCTGCGCCAGGTCTTGATCCCCAGATAGATCAAATAGGCGGCGCCGGCGTATTTTACCAAGGAAAACAGCAGTTCGGAGGTGGCCAGCACCGCGCCCAGTCCGGCGGCGGAGCCGAACATGATCAAACCCAGCGCCGTCATCAGGCCGAAGCAAGTCATCAGCGTGCGCCTAACCCCATAGTGAATGCCGTGGGTCATCGCCAGCAGCATATTGGGGCCGGGCGTGGCCGAGACGAAAAACACGGTGGTGACGAACAGCAACCAGGTATTGAGCGACATGGAAATCTCCGGCGGGTGGGCCATCAGGATGAAACGGCGATGAATAAGCCAGTGTAACGCAAGCCATTCATCCTGATCGCCTTTTTCCCTACCCTCAGCCCGCGCGCTCGGCCAGAATAGCCACCGCCGGCAGCTCCTTGCCTTCCAGGAACTCCAGGAAGGCGCCGCCGCCGGTGGAGATGTAGCTGATGTCGTCGGTGATGCCGTACTTGGCGATCGCCGCCAGGGTGTCGCCGCCGCCGGCGATGGAGAAGGCCGGCGAGGCTGCTATGGCCTGGGCCAGGGTCTTGGTGCCGCCGCCGAACTGCTCGAACTCGAACACGCCCACCGGGCCGTTCCACACCACGGTGCCGGCCTTGGCGATGATGGCGGCCAGCTCTCGCGCCGAATCCGGGCCGATGTCCAGGATCATGTCGTCGGCGGCCACCTCGGCCGCGCTCTTGGTCACGGCGGCGGCGGTTTCGGCGAATTCCTTGGCGCAGACCACGTCAGCCGGCAGCGGCACGTCGCCGCCGCGGGCGCGGATCTTGGCGATCACCTTCTTGGCCTCATCCACCAGCTCGGCTTCGGCCAGCGATTTGCCTATGGCCTTGCCTTCGGCCAGCAGGAAGGTGTTGGCGATGCCGCCGCCCACGATCAGCTGGTCCACCTTGTCGGCCAGCGATTCCAGAATGGTCAGCTTGGTGGACACCTTGGAGCCGGCGACGATGGCCACCAGCGGCCGCGCCGGCGCTTGCAGCGCCTTGCCCAGCGCTTCCAGCTCGGCGGAGAGCAGCACGCCGGCGCAGGCGGCCGGCGCGAACTGGGCCACCGCGTGGGTGGAGGCTTCGGCGCGGTGGGCGGTGCCGAAGGCGTCGTTGACGAAAACGTCGCACAAGGCAGCGTAGGCGCGGCCCAGGTCGGCGTTGTTCTTTTTCTCGCCCTGGTTCAGGCGCACGTTCTCCAGCATCGCCACTTCGCCGGGGGCCACGCTGAAGCCGGACCGCCAGTCCGCCACCAGGCGCACCGGCTTGCCCAACAAACCGGACAAGCGCTCCACCACCGGCGCCAGGCTGTCTTCCGGCTTGGGCTCGCCCTCGGTGGGGCGGCCCAGATGGGTCATCAGGATCACGCCGGCGCCGGCCTTCAGGCACAGCTCGATGGACGGCAGGCTGGCGCGGATGCGGGTATCGTCGCCGATGACGCCGTTTTTCACCGGCACGTTCATGTCCACGCGGATCAGCACGCGCTTGCAGGCCAGGGCCAGTTCGGAAAGTTTATTGAATTTCATCGTTCGCTCGCTCGGGTTTGGATTCGCTTGTCGATTGATTCATCGGCGCGGACTCCGGCTTGGCGCCGGGGCGGCCACATTTTTTGCAGTACGGAAAAAAGGCGAAATTGCGCGCGCCGCAGTCGCAGCCGCGGAACAGCTGCAGGCCGCAGTGCACGCAGTAGTCGGCGTCGTCGCCGGCAATATTGTATTGATGGTCGCAGGACGGGCAAGTTTTCTTCTGGTAGGCGCCCAGCGCCTGGGCGTAGGCCACGTGGCGCGCGCGCTCGCTCTGGCTTTGTTGCAGCTCGGCGCGTTTTTTCTCGGCGTAGCGCTGAAAGGCCTGGATCATGCACAGGCCGGCGAACACCGTCAGCGCGATGCCCACCGCCAGCCGCACATAGCCGCCGAAATTGGGCAGATAGGGCAGCAGCTCGACGAAGAAGGCGAACAGCGCGAACAGGCCGAAGCCGTAAACGAAGAACCAGTAGCGATGGGTACGGTAGCGGCTGAACAGCCATACCGCCAGCAAGAGCAGCGGCAGGATCACCGCCAGCCGCAGCAGGAAGACCTTCAATTCGAAACGCTGGTAGGCCTGCTGGTAACGGTCCTGGGCGACGCCCTCCACCCGGGCGATTTCCTCCTGCAGCGTTTGCCGGTTGCGCTCCAGCGCGCGCAGGCCGTCGCTCGCCCGGTCTTCCTTCTGCTGCCATTGCAGGATTTGCGCCTGCAGGGCGTCCAGCTCGCGGGTGCGGCGGCTGACTTCGGCGCTTTGCTGCGGATCGGCGCTGGTGGCGCGGCTGGCCAGCCAATTGGCCAGGCCCTTGCGCTGGGTCTGGTAATTGCGCTCCAGCTGTTCGCGGGTGGCGCCCAGGTTTTCCAGCTGGGCGCGCTGCGCGTCGTTCTGGCGCTGCAAGGCCTGCTGCCGCTGCCGCAGCGGCTCGACGCCGGCCTGCTGCTGCAGCGTTTCCAGCTGCGGCGGGCCGCCGTCCGGCACGTAGAACAAGTCGCGGATCACCAGCTCGCCCAGATTGGACAGAAAGCCGGCGAACACCAAGGCCACCAGCCAGGAGGCCAGCCGGACCCATTTTTCCGGGCGGGACAATGCTTGGTTCTGTCGCATGCTGCTCTCCTGTGACGGCGGGTTCAGCGGGGGTGCGATCGGCGATCGCCCGGCAAGTGTATGCCAAAAAAACGGCCCTACCTTAACACCAATCAAATGCAGGTGGATGTAGCGCCCGCGCTAGCAGGCGCAAAAAAATCCGGGCCGGCATCGCGCGCCGGCCCGGATTTCCTGGATCACATCGCCGTCAGCAAGCGAACATCGCGCGCGCGGTGCGCAGCATCTGGCAGCTGAAACCCCATTCGTTGTCGTACCAGGCCAGCACTTTCACCATATTGCCGCCAGTGACCTTGGTCAGCGTGGAATCGAAGGTGGAGGCTTCCTCAGTATGGTTGAAGTCGCCGGACACCAGCGGCAGGGTGTTGTAGCCCAGGATGCCCTTCATCGCGCCGTTGGAGGCTTCCTTCAGAATGTCGTTGACCTCGTCCTTGGTGGTGTCGCGCGCGGCGCTGAAGGTCAGGTCCACCAGCGACACGTTGATGGTGGGCACTCGCACCGAGAAGCCGTCCAGCTTGCCCTTCAGTTCCGGCAGCACCAGGCCCACGGCCTTGGCCGCGCCGGTCTTGGTCGGGATCATATTGTCGGTGGCGGAGCGGGCGCGGCGCAGGTCCTTGTGCTTGACGTCGGTCAGCACCTGATCGTTGGTGAAGGCGTGGATGGTGGTCATCAGGCCTTTCTTGATGCCGATGGCCTGGTGCAGCGCCTTGGCCACCGGGGCCAGGCAGTTGGTGGTGCAGCTGGCGTTGGAGACCACGGTCATTTCCGGCTTCAACACGTCGTGGTTGACGCCGTAGACGATGGTGGCGTCGACGTCGTCGCCGCCCGGCGCGGAGATCAGCACCTTCTTGGCGCCGGCGTCCAGGTGGGCCTGGCATTTGTCCTTGCTGGTGAAGGCGCCGGTGCATTCCAGCACCAGGTCCACGTCCAGCGCCTTCCACGGCAGCTCGGCCGGGTTGCGGGTGCTGAAGAACGGAATCTTGTCGCCGTTCAGGATCAGGTGGGCGTCGTCCTGCTCGACTTCGCCGGGGAAGCGGCCGTGCACGGTGTCGAACTTGGTCAGGTGGGCGTTGATGTTGAGATCGCCGGTGGCGTTGACGGCCACTACTTTGAAATCGTCGTGCAGCTGGTTTTCGTAGATGGCGCGCAGTACCTGGCGGCCGATGCGGCCGTAACCATTGATGGCGATGCGGATAGTCATGCTTCTAAATCTCCTGGGGACGATCCGGAGCGCCCGGTTTCCCGGCCGGCGCTCCGCGTGTTGTGTAGTGCGTCCACTACATGAAACGGCGAACAAAAGGCCATTGCTTTCGCAATGGCCTGTCTTTACATCACAGCAGCGCTTTGGTCCTGGCCACTACATTGTCGACGGTGAAGCCGAAGGCCTGGAACAGCTGCGGGGCCGGGGCGGATTCGCCGAAGTGGTCGATGCCGACCACGTCGCCGTCCAGGCCCACGTATTTGCGCCAGAAGTCCGGATGGCCGGCTTCGATCGCCAGCCGCGGCAGGCCGGCCGGCAGCACGCTGTCGCGCCAGGCCTTGTCTTGGCGGTCGAACACATTGGTGCACGGCATGGACACCACGCGCACGGCGACGCCTTCCGCCGCCAGCGCTTCCTGCGCCTTCAGCGCCAGTTCCACTTCGGAACCGGTGGCGATCAGCACCGCGCGGGCGCCGGCGGCGTCGCGCAGCACGTAGCCGCCCTTCTGGATCGCGGCCAGCTGCTCAGCGTCGCGGACGACGAAGGGCAGGTTCTGGCGGCTCAGCACCATGCTGCTCGGCGTGGTCTTCTGCTCGACGGCGTGCGCCCAGGCCGCCGCAGTTTCGGCGGTGTCGCACGGACGCCAGGTATTGTGGTTGGGGATGTAGCGCAGCGTGGCCACTTGCTCCACCGGCTGGTGGGTGGGGCCGTCTTCGCCGAGGCCGATGGAATCGTGGGTGAACACGAAGATCGGGTTGATCTTCATCAGCGAAGCCATGCGCAAGGCGTTGCGCGCGTATTCGCTGAACATCAGGAAGGTGCCGCCGTACGGGCGCAGGCCGCCGTGCAGGGTCATGCCGTTCATGATGGCGGCCATGCCGAACTCGCGCACGCCGTAGCTGATGTAGTTGCCCTGGCCCTCGCGGTCAATCCACTTGGAGCCGGACCAGTTGGTCAGGTTGGAGCCGGTCAGGTCGGCGGAGCCGCCGACGAATTCCGGCAGCGCCGGCGACAGCGCTTCCAGCGCGATCTGGCTGGCCTTACGGGTGGCCACGGTCTGGGCGGCGTCGGCGATCTTGGCCAGCGCGGCGGCCTTGGCCTCTTCCCAGCCGGCCGGCAGCTCGCCCTGCATGCGGCGGCTGAATTCGGCGGCCAGCTCCGGATAGGCGGCGCGGTAGGCGTCGAAACGCTTGTTCCAGTCGATCTCGGCCAGCGCGCCCTTGTCGCGCGCGCTCCAGGCGGCGTAGATCTCGGCCGGGATCTCGAACGGCGCGTGCGGCCAGTTCAGGCCTTCGCGCGCGGCGGCGATTTCGGCCGCGCCCAGCGGCGCGCCGTGGCAATCGTGGCTGCCCTGCTTGGTGGGCGCGCCAAAGCCGATGGTGGTCTTGCAGCAGATCAGCGTCGGACGCGCGCTTTCCTTCTGCGCGGTGGCGATGGCGGTGGCCACTTCCACCGGATCGTGGCCGTTGACGTTCTTGATCACCTGCCAGCCGTAGGCTTCGAAACGGGCCGGGGTGTCGTCGGTGAACCAGCCTTCCACATGACCGTCGATGGAGATGCCGTTGTCGTCCCAGAAGGCGATCAGCTTGTTGAGCCCCCAGGTGCCGGCCAGCGAGCACGCTTCGTGGCTGATGCCCTCCATCAGGCAACCGTCGCCCAGGAAGGCGTAAGTGTGATGGTCTACGATCTGATGGCCGTCGCGGTTGAACTGCGTCGCCAGCATTTTCTCGGCCAGCGCCATGCCCACCGCGTTGGTGATGCCCTGGCCCAGCGGGCCGGTGGTGGTTTCAATGCCGGGAGCGTAGCCGTATTCGGGATGGCCGGGAGTCTTGGAGTGAAGCTGACGGAACTGCTTGAGGTCTTCGATGGAGAGGTCGTAGCCGCTGAGGTGCAACAGGCTGTAGATCAACATGGAACCGTGACCGTTGGACAGCACGAAGCGGTCGCGGTCTGGCCAGTTGGGGTTGGCCGGGTTGTGTTTCAGGTGATCGCGCCACAATACTTCCGCGATGTCTGCCATCCCCATCGGGGCGCCGGGGTGACCGGATTTGGCTTTTTCAACGGCATCCATGGACAGGAAGCGGATGGCGTTGGCAAGCTCGGTACGGGTGACCATTTCGGGAAAACCTCAAGACTTGTGTGGAAACCAGGACGACGGCCGCGCCATCCGAACATGCCTCCGGCATGGACCAACCGTCGCAAAATCATGGAATTATCGCTGATTTTCACCATGGGCGGCAACCGCTGCGCCATGTGGAATACCGCGGCGGCATGAAAGGGCGCGAAAAATAGCCGGATGCGGCCGTTTTGCAAGATAATGCCGAGGCAGGCATAAAATGCATTTTGAATCAAAAGCCTGCAGGCGATTCCGCACCGGGTTCCGCTGATGACAAATGGGCAGAATGCGCAACGGACACGCCAGCAGGGAAACCCGCGACGCAAATCGCTGTCAGTCTGGCTCTATCTTTTTGCTGCGCAAACGCCGCAACGACAGGAGCCGGCCGGCGCGGTCAAGCGCCGCCGGCTCGATTGCCACAACCTTTTTGGAGATCTCGATGCAATCATTCGACGCGCTGCCCATGCCGCGCAAAGTCGCGTTCAGCCGCGGCTGGCGCTGGATCGTGGAAGCGTTCTACATCGTCCGCCAGCAGCCGCTGACCTGGATTCTGCTGGCGCTGGCCTATCTGGTGATCAACTTCATCATCAGCATGATTCCGCTGCTGGGCGGCCCGCTGTCCTTCTTCTTGGCGCCAGTGTTCGCCGCCGGCTTCATTCTGGCGGCGAAAAAATGCGAGCAGGGATCGGAGCTGGAGCTGGGCGATCTGTTCGCCGGCTTCAAGATCGCGCTGAGGCCGCTGATCAATGTGGGCATGCTCTACCTGGCCATCCTGATCGTCATCGGCGTGGCGCTTGGCCTGTTGATGGGCGCGATGGGCGTGAGCGTGGCCAAGAGCGACCCCAACGCGATCCCGGTGATCGCCGGTCCTATCGCGCTGGCCGCCTTCATCGGCGGCGTAGCCATCTTCCTGGTCAGCCTGGCTTACTGGTTCGCGCCGGCGCTGGTGACGCTGAACCAGGCCGGACCGTGGCAGGCGATCCGCACCAGCTTGCAAGCCGGCCTCGCCAACTGGGGCGCGGTGCTGGTCAGCGGCCTGATGCTGGCGGTGCTGGCCTTCATCGCGATGATTCCGCTGGGCCTGGGCCTGTTGCTGTGGTTCCCGGTGCTGTACGTGACCGCTTACACCGGCTGGAAGGATATCTTCGGCCAATCCGCGGCGCCGGCGCGTCCGGACGAGCCGGTGGTGTTTTAAGAACCTGTTCAAAGTCCGCTGCGCGTCGTGAGACGTGGCACGGTGAGCACAGCTTCGAAATGCTCATGTACCACTTGACCATTCCGCTTCCTCAGCTGTTTTCGCCTTGTCTCGCCCTAGTTCGCGAGACTTTGAGCTGGCTCTAAGCCCGGCCCGCCTCTTCAATCAAGCCCCGCTCAGCGGGGCTTTTTCATTCCCGCTCACAGCAACATCGCGGCGATCCAGCCAAAGCCCAGCAAGGGCAGGTTGAAATGCAGGAAGGTGGGCACCACCGTGCCCCACATATGGTCATGCTGGCCGTCTGCGTTCAAACCGGCGGTCGGCCCCAAAGTGGAATCCGACGCCGGCGAGCCGGCGTCGCCCAAGGCGGCGGCGGTGCCGACCAGCGAGACGATGGCCAGTTCGGAAAACCCGAAGCCCAGGGCCAGCGGCACATAGATGGACGCGATGATGGGGACGGTGGAGAAGGACGAGCCTATGCCCATGGTGATCAGCAGGCCCACCAGCAACATCATGAAAGCGGCCAGCCCGCGGTTGTCGCCGATCAAGGCCACCGACGAGCTCACCAGCGACTGGACATCGCCGCTGGCGTTCATCACGCTGGCGAAGCCCGCCGCTGCGATCATGATGAAACCCACCTGGGCCATCAGGCGCATGCCCTGGGTGAAGTGGCTGTCCAGTTCGGTCCAGCGCATCACTCCGGACCCGGAGATCAAGGCAAAACCCACCAGGCCTCCAAATACCATGGAACCGGTCCACAGCTGCGCCAGCAAGGACAGCAGCAAGGCCGCGCCGATGGACAGCCGCTGCCAAAGACCCAATTTGACGCTGACGCGCTCGCCTCCGGCCACGGCGACTTCCTGGTAGCTGCGCCGCCGCCGATAACTGAACAACAAGGCCAGCGCCAGACCAAACACCATGCCGGCGGCCGGAATCAGCATGGCCTGCGGCGCGGCACTCAAAGCAACCTGGAAGCCGCTGGCCGCGCCGGCCTTGTTGATGTTTCCCACCAGGATGTCGTTGAGGAAGATGGCGCCGAAGCCGATCGGCATCGTCATATACATCACGGTAATGGAAAAGGTGATGGCGCAGGCCACCGCGCGCCGGTCCAGCTGCAACCGGTTCATCACCAGCAACAAGGGCGGCACCAGGATGGGGATGAAGGCGATATGCACCGGAATGACGGTGCCCGAGGCGAAGCCGGCCAACACCAGGCAAGCCAGCAAACTCCACTTGACCACCCGCAGCATGCGCTCCGAGTGTCCTCCGTGCTGGATGTAGCCGACAATCCGGCCCGACAGGCCTTGCACAATGCCGGTGCGCGACAGCGCAATGGCGAAAGCGCCCAGGGTGGCGTAGGCCAGCGCCACCGGCGCGCCGGCGCCCAAGCCCCCGTTGAACGCCCGCACCACCGCCTCTGGCGACATGCCTGCGTAAATGCCGCCAATGGCGGCGGAAAGAATCAGGGCCAAAACCACCGGCACCCGTGACAGGCTCAAGGCCATCATGACCAATACGGCTAATACCACGGCGTTCATGGGAATCTCCTCGTCGGCGCTCGTCAATGGCGAGCTCATCGATAGTTTGGCGTCCCGGCATCGCCGGGTTCCTATCCCCGAACTCCGCAGATCATTGCCTGCTGGTTCTTCATTCTGGTCCGCGCATCAAACCCAACTCGCGGATGCCAAAACGCCAGCCGCCTCCATGCGAAGACGGCTGGCGATCACGCGCTTACAGCGACGGCAGCAGGCCGGCCTCGACGAAGCGGTTGTAGGAACCGCTGGCCACCAGCGCGGCGGCTTTTTCGATGTCCGGCGCGAAGTAGCGGTCCTTGTCGTAGAAGCTCACCTGCTCGCGCAGCTCGGCCTTGGCCGCTTCCAGCTTGGCCGAAGTCTTGTGCGGCGCGCGGAAGTCCACGCCCTGGCAGGCGGCCAGCAATTCCACCGCCAGGATGCCGGCGGTGTTGCCGGCCATGTCGCGCAGGCGGCGGCCGGCGAAGGTGGCCATCGACACATGGTCTTCCTGGTTGGCCGAGGTGGGCAGGCTGTCCACCGAGGCTGGATGCGCCAGCGATTTGTTTTCCGAAGCCAAGGCCGCGCCGGTGACCTGGGCGATCATGAAGCCGGAGTTGACCCCGCCGTTGTTGACTAGGAAGGGCGGCAGCTTGGACAGGTTGCTGTCGATCAGCAACGCCATCCGGCGCTCGGACAGCGAGCCGATTTCGGCCAGCGCCAAGGCCAGGTTGTCGGCGGCGAAGGCCACCGGCTCGGCGTGGAAATTGCCGCCGGACAGGATGTCGTTGTCGGCGGCGAACACCAGCGGGTTGTCGGACACCGAGTTGGCCTCCACCACCAGCACCGCGGCGGCTTGGCGGATCTGGGTCAGGCAGGCGCCCATCACTTGCGGCTGGCAGCGCAGCGAATACGGGTCCTGCACCTTGCCGCAGTTCTCGTGCGAACCTTCGATCTCGCTATGCTCCAGCAAGCTGCGGTAGATGCGGGCGGCGTCGATCTGGCCGGCGTGGCCGCGCACCGCGTGGATGCGCTCGTCGAACGGGGTGCGGCTGCCCAGCGCGGCTTCCACCGACAGCGCGCCGGCCACCGAGGCCGAGGCGTACAGGTCTTCCGCGGCGAACAGGCCTTCCAGCGCGAAGGCGGTGGACGCCTGGGTGCCGTTGAGCAAGGCCAGGCCTTCCTTGGGCGCCAGGGTGATAGGCTCCAGGCCGGCGGAGCGCATCGCCACCGCGCCCGGCACGCGAGTGCCGTTGACGAAGGCTTCGCCCTCGCCGATCAGCACCGCGCTCATATGCGACAGCGGCGCCAGGTCGCCGGACGCGCCCACCGAGCCCTTCTGCGGGATCACCGGGTAGATGCGCTGGTTGAACAGGGTGATCAGCGCCTCGATCACCAGCCGGCGGATGCCGGAGAAACCGCGCGCCAGCGAGTTGATCTTCAAGGCCATCACCAGGCGCACGGTGGATTCGTCCATCGGCGCGCCGATGCCGGCGGCGTGGGACAGCACGATGGAGCGTTGCAGCAGCTCCAGCTCTTCCGGCGCGATGCGGGTATTGGCCAGCAGGCCGAAACCGGTGTTGATGCCGTAAGCGGTGCGACCCTCGGACAGCACCCGCGCCACGGTGGCGGCGGAGGCGTCGATGGCGGCGTGGCTGGACGGGTCCAGTTGCAGTTGCAAATCGGTTTCACGTGAAACGCGGCGCAGCTCGGCCAGGCTGAGCGTGCCGGGAACAATGTTCAATACCATCTTGAGATTCTCCTTCTAAAGCGTTTGCAGCGCCGGTCGCGGCGATGGGGGCTGGAATTGTTGTGTCGCGCCCCATCGGCGAACGGCTGGAATTTGCCGGCGGATCTGCGCCCGCCGGACAGAATGACAACTTAAGCGCGCGCCGCCCTCACGCCGCGTCGCGCTGGGTCTGGGCCTGCGCTTCCGCGTTGGGCGCCAGCACCCGGCTCCACAGGAAATGGCCGGCCACCACCAGCGCCACCCACACCATGCCCACCAGCAGCGCGGAGCGGGTGTCTTCGAAATAGCCGAGCACGCCGATCACGAACAACATGAAGCCTATCGCCGCCAGCGGCGCGTACGGCCAGAACGGCACCGGGAATTTCAGCTCCGCCGCCTGCTCCTTGCTCATCCGGCGGCGCATCGCCACCTGAGACAGCAAGATCATCAGCCACACCCACACCGTGGCGAAGGTGGCGATGGAGGCGATCAGCAGGAACACATCCTTGGGCATCAGGTAGTTGAGCACCACGCCCAGCAACAGCGCGGCCGCCATCACCAGCACCGTCATCCACGGCACGCCGTTGGCCGACAGCTTGGCGAAGCTCTGCGGCGCCTGGCCCTGGCGCGCCATGCCGTACAGCATGCGGCCGGCGCCGAAGATGTCGCTGTTGATCGCCGAGATCGCCGCCGAGATCACCACCGCGTTGAGAATGTGGGCGGCGGCGGGAATGCCCAGACTTTCGAAAATCTGCACGAAGGGGCTGCCCTGGCTGCCGATCTGCGGCCACGGGAAGATGGACATCAGCACCGTCAGCGTCAGCACGTAGAACAAGAGGATGCGCACCGGCACCGCGTTGATCGCGCGCGGGATGGTGCGCTGCGGATCCTGCGCCTCGCCGGCGGAAATGCCGATGATCTCGATGCCGCCGAAGGCGAACATCACCACCGCCAGCGAGGCGACCACCCCGCCCCAGCCATTGGGCATGAAACCGCCGTGCGACCACAAATGATGCAGGCCGCTGGCCTCGGCGCTGCCGAAGCCGAACAGGATGATGGCCACGCCGCCGATGATCATCGCGACGATGGCCCCCACCTTGACGATGGACAGCCAGAACTCCATTTCGCCAAACACCTTGACGCTGCACAGGTTCAAGGCGCCGATGAAGAAGATGATGCTCAGCACCCAGACCCAGCGGTCCACTTCCGGAAACCACAAGCTCATATAGATGCCGAAGGCGGTCACGTCGGCCAGGCAGACGATGATCATCTCGAAAGCGTAGGTCCAGCCGGTGATGACGCCGGCCAAGGGGCCCAGATAGCTGGTGGCGTAATGGCCGAAGGAACCGGCCACCGGGTTGTGCACCGCCATCTCGCCCAGCGCGCGCATCACCATGTAGACGGCGGCGCCGCCGATCAGATAAGCCAGCAATACCGCCGGACCGGCCATCTGTATCGCCGCCGCCGAACCGTAGAACAAGCCGGTGCCGATGGCCGAGCCCAGCGCCATGAAACGGATGTGACGGGCGGACAAGCCGCGCGTCAGTGTTTGTGTCTGCATCTCTCTCCTCCTGGCCATGGCTGCGCTTGCCGGCCGAACGCGGATGCGCCCGCTACGCCGCGTCCCGCGGCCCGACATGTTTCATTGCGCAACCCAGCGCCGGCAAACTGTAGAGCCAGCGTGGACGGACGACAAGACCAAGACGCGGAATCAGCCGCAGGTCATGACGAAACCATGTGGACAGCGGGCGCGAACGCGCCGGCGCGTCTCAGCGAACGCGCAAGAACAGCCTGACCGTTTTTTCCTTTGCAAGACGATAAGCAACCCCGCCGCTTATTTGTACAAGCTTGTCGTGCGGAGCCACGGCAGCCGGGCCTTCCCGACCGCCGCCAGTCGCCGCCGGCGTGAGCGCGGCGGCGTTCCTACATTTAGAACCTGTTTACGATCTTGCGAGCTAGAGCGAGACGAGGCGTTGCGGCTGAAGACACGGAATGGTCATACGGCACATGAGCATTCTGAAGCGGCTTTCAACGCCCTTTTCCATCTATCCTGCCGACGCGCAGCTGATCGTAGACGGGTTCTCAGCGCTTCAGCATCGGCAGGTCCAGGCCCTGCTCCCGCGCGCAGTTCTCGGCGATCTCGTAGCCGGCGTCGGCGTGACGCATCACGCCGGTGCCCGGATCGTTGCGCAACACCCGGCCGACGCGCTTGGCCGCGGCCTCGCTGCCGTCGCAGACGATGACCACGCCGGAGTGCTGGGAGAAGCCCATGCCCACGCCGCCGCCGTGATGCAGCGACACCCAGGTGGCGCCGCCGGCGGTGTTGAGCAAGGCGTTCAGCAGCGGCCAGTCGGACACCGCGTCGGAGCCGTCCTTCATGCTTTCGGTTTCACGGTTGGGCGAAGCCACCGAGCCGGAATCCAGGTGGTCGCGGCCAATCACGATAGGCGCTTTCAGTTCGCCGTTCTTGACCATCTCGTTGAAGGCCAGGCCCAGGCGGGCGCGGTCTTTCAGGCCCACCCAGCAGATGCGCGCCGGCAGGCCCTGGAAGCTGATGCGCTCCCTGGCCATGTCCAACCAGTTGTGCAGGTGCGGATCGTCCGGGATCAGTTCCTTGACCTTCTGATCGGTCTTGTAGATGTCTTCCGGATCGCCGGACAACGCCACCCAGCGGAAGGGGCCGATGCCTTCGCAGAACAGCGGACGCACATAGGCGGGCACGAAGCCGGGGAAGTCGAAGGCGTTGGCCACGCCCTCTTCCAGCGCCATCTGGCGGATGTTGTTGCCGTAGTCCAGCGTGGCGGCGCCGCGCTGCTGCAGAGCCAGCATCGCGCGCACCTGCACCGCCATCGATTGCTTGGCGGCGGCGGTGATCTCGGCGGCGGAAGTCTTCTGCTTGGCGCGCCATTGCTCCACGGTCCAGCCCTGCGGCAGATAGCCGTGCACCGGGTCGTGGGCCGAGGTCTGGTCGGTGACCACGTCCGGGGTGATGCCGCGCTCAACCAGTTCCGCGAACACGTCGGCGGCGTTGCCCAGCAGGCCCACCGACACCGCCTTGCCGCTGTGCTTGGCTTCATCAATGATGGCCAGCGCCTCGTCCAGGGTCTTGGCCTTGCGGTCCACGTAACGGGTTTTCAGGCGGAAATCGATGCGGGTTTCGTCGCATTCGACGGCGATCATGCTGAAGCCGGCCATGGTGGCGGCCAGCGGCTGGGCGCCGCCCATGCCGCCCAGGCCGCCGGTCAGGATCCAGCGGCCTTGCGGCTTGCCGTCGAAATGCTGGTTGGCGACGGCGAAGAAGGTTTCGTAAGTCCCCTGCACGATGCCTTGCGAGCCGATGTAGATCCAGGAGCCGGCCGTCATCTGGCCGTACATCATCAGGCCCTTCTTATCCAGCTCGTTGAAGTGCTCCCAGTTGGCCCAGTGCGGCACCAGATTGGAGTTGGCGATCAACACCCGCGGCGCGTCGGCGTGGGTCTTGAACACGCCCACCGGCTTGCCGGACTGCACCAGCAGGGTTTCGTCGTCCTCCAGGCGCTTGAGCACGTCGAGGATGGTGTCGTAGCACTTCCAGTCGCGGGCGGCGCGGCCGATGCCGCCGTACACCACCAGGCTTTGCGGGTGCTCGGCCACTTCCGCGTCCAGATTGTTCTGGATCATGCGGTAGGCGGCCTCGGTCAGCCAGCTCTTGCAAGTCAATTCGCTGCCGCGCGGCGCGCGGATGTGGCGGGTCGGATCAAAACGCGGGTCGGACATCGGTGTTCTCCTTTGTAAACCCGCCGCCGGTTGTGGCCCGGCGGGCGGGGAATGACGCTATCGCTGTGAACGGGTTCAGGGCTGTTTCAGGTGCCGGCCTATGCTCCACGCCAGCCGGGCGGCGGTCTTGGCGCCGTGGCTGTCGATGTCGAAGGCCGGGTTCAGTTCCACCAGGTCGGCGGCCGCCAATTTGCCGCTTTCGGCCAGACGCCGGACCAGGGCCTCGACCACGGGCAGCGCCACCCCCATGGCGGCGGGGGCGGAAACCGCCGGCATCACGCTGGCGGGCAAAACATCCAGGTCTATGGTCAGGTAGACGATGTCCACCTGATCGACGAAGGCCATCATCGCGCCGCGCACCGCGGACAAGGCGTCCAGCGTCATGTCGCTGTCCAGCGTCCACTTGACGCCGAGCGCGCGGGCGCGGGCGAACAGCGCCTGGGTGTTGGACGGTTCGGCCACGCCCAGGCACAGATAATGGAAGGGCCGGCCGGCCTGCGCGCAATCGGCGGCGATCTGGGCGAACGGGGTGCCGGAGGTGGCCTCCTCCGCTTCGCGGATATCGAAGTGGGCGTCGAAATTGACGATGCCTATCACCTTGTCCGGGTGCGCCGCCGCCAGGCCGCGCCAGGTGCCGTAGGCGGTTTCGTGGCCGCCGCCCAGCACCAGCGGGAAATGGCCGTCGGCGCGCAGCCGGCGCACTTGTTCGCCCAGCCGCGCCTGCGCGGCGTCCAGATCGCCGTCGGCGCAGGCCACGTCGCCGGCGTCGCACAAGGGCAGCGCCTGGTGCCAGGCCAGATTGGCCAGCGCCTTGCGGATCGCCGTCGGGCCGGCGGCGGCGCCGACGCGGCCCTGATTGCGGCGCACGCCCTCGTCGCAGGCGAAGCCGACGATGCCCACGCCCGGCTCCAGCCCGGCGGCGTAGGGCCGCGCCAGCTGATGCCAGCGCCGCGCCAGATCGCCTTCGCCGGCGTCGACCCGGCCGCTCCAAACACTCATGTCCACGCTCATGCTTCAACAGCCTTTCATATGCTGCGCCACGCCGCGAAACACGCGCTGGCGCAAAGGGTTGTCGCCCAGGCCGTAGACGATCTCGGCCGGCGAATCGATGTCCCATACCAACAAGTCGGCGACATGGCCGGCGGCCAGCCGGCCGTGGCTGCCGCCGCGGCCCAAGGCCTGAGCCGCGTGGCGGGTGACGCCCGCCAGCGCCTCTTCCGGGGTCAGGCCGAACAAGACGCAGGCCTGGTTCATCGCCAGCCGGATGGAGGCGAACGGGCTGGTGCCGGGATTGAGATCGGTGGACACCGCCATCGGCACGCCGGCGGCGCGCAGCAATTCCACCGGCGGCTTTTGGGTTTCGCGCAGGAAGTAGAAAGCGCCCGGCAGCAGCACCGCCACGGTGCCGGCGGCCTTCAGCGCGGCCACGCCGGCGGCGTCCAGATATTCGACGTGATCGGCGGACCAGCCGCCGAATTCGGCCACCAGCTCGGCGCCGTGCAAATTGGACAGCTGCTCGACATGGCCCTTGACCTCGAGGCCGTGCGCGCGCGCCGCCTCGAACACGCGGCGGGTCTGCGCCGGGCTGAAGCCCACGCTTTCGCAGAAGGCGTCCACCGCCTCGGCCAGGCCGGCGCTCGCGGCGGCCGGCAGGATGACGTCGACGATGTGGTCGATGTAGGCGTCGGCGCGGCCGGCGAATTCCGGCGGCAGCGCGTGGGCGGCCAGCAAGGTGGCGGACACCTCCACCGGCAATTCGTCCCGCAAGCGCCGCGCCGCGCGCAGTTGCTTGAGTTCGTCGTCCAGGCTCAAGCCGTAGCCGGACTTGATTTCCACCGTGGTCACGCCCTCGGCCATCAGCGCGCGCAGCCGCGGCTTGGCGGCGGCGGCCAGGCCGGCCTCGTCCAGCGCCCGGGTGGCGCGCACGGTGGAGACGATGCCGCCGCCCTCGGCAGCGATCTGCTGATAGGGCACGCCGTTGAGGCGTTTTTCCCATTCGGCGGCGCGGTTGCCGCCGTAAACCAGGTGGGTGTGACAATCGATGAAGCCGGGGGTGATCCAGGCGCCCTTGGCGTCGATCACCGCGCCGTCGAAGCCGGCGGGATCGATGTCCGCAGCCGGCGGCAGCGCGACGATGCGGCCGGCTTCCAGCAATAGCGCATGGCCTTCCAGCGCGCCGTAAGGCGTCGGGCGGCTCGGGTCCATCGTCGCCAGCCTGGCGTTGATCCACAGGCTGCGGCGATCCGTTTCGGCTTGACTCATGGTGGGCTCGTTGCGGGTCATTTGTATATACAATTAATCCTAACTAAACCGCCTGTCAAGTTCGAAGCCGTGATTTTTGTAAATAGGCGGAATGGTCAGAATTGGCTTGCTGGCCAATCACTTGATGTTGCATGGCAACAAAAAAGCCGCCCGGCGGCGGCTTGTTTGAACGCGAAAATTCAGCGTTTATTTGTATATACATTAGCGCGCAACGAAAGCCGCGCGGACGCTCAGCGCTTGACCCGGGTTTGCGAGCGCAGCTTGTAGCGCGAGCCCGGATGGGTCAGCCGCGCGAAGCTGACCAGCTTCTTGTGCGACCAGGTGCGGCGCAAAACCAACAGGCAGGGCTCGCGCGCCGTCATGTCCAGCATCGCCTGCTCGGCCGCGCTGGGCAGCACCGCCTCCACGCTGTGCTCGATGTCGGTCAGCGGGCAGTTCTTCATCAGATAGTCGTTGGGGGTGCGGCTGCTGAAATCCTGTTCCAGATAGTCCGGCGCGAAGGCGGGATTGACGTAGCGGTCTTCCAGCTGGATGGCGACGTCGTCCTCGCGGTGCACGATCAAGGAGCGGAACACCGCGCTGCCCTCCTTCACCCCCAGCCGCAGGGCCACGTCCTCGGTGGCGAGCACGGCCTTGAGTTCGTAGACGTCGGCGCTGTGGCGGTGGCCGCGCGCCTCGATTTCCTCGGAGATGTTGTTGATGTCCAGCAGCGGAGACTCGGCCTTGCGCTCGGCCACATAAGTGCCGTCGCCGGCGAAGCGCAGCAGGATGCCGGCCTCGGCCAGATCGCGCACCGCCTTGTTGACGGTCATGCGCGACACCTGGAACTGACGCGCCAACTCCAGCTCGGGCGGAATCTTGCCGCCGGGCAGAAACTGGCGGGAGCGGATGCCTTCGAGGATGTATTCCTTGATGCGCAGATAACGCGGTTGTGCTGTCGATGACACCTTGGGAACCCAGAGATTGAACGGTTGGCAAAAGGATTGTAGCCCAAGGCGGCGCGCAAGCCCCTGATCCAGCGCAGACAAAACCGGCCGCGGGCATTGCCGCCGCCCGGCGTCTGCGCCAAGATGAAAGTCCGTCGCCAGCTTGCGAGGCCTGACATGACGCTTGAGCAATGGTTGCAAGAGTATGACCTCAGTCACCGCCATCCCGTCAATATCCGCATCCACAAAATCTGCGTGCCGGCCATCGTGTTCGCGCTCCTGGGCCTGCTCGCCAGCGTGCCGGCGCCGCTGAACCCGGCCTGGCTGGCGGTGGCCGCCGGCCTGGCCTTCTATTGGCGGCTGGGCCGCGCCGCGGCGCTGGCTATGGCGGCGCTGTGCCTGCCCATGTTGCTGGCGCTGGAAGCGGCGGCGCGCGCCGGCCTGCCGCTGGCCCTGCCCGCGCTGGCGCTGTTCGTCGTCGCCTGGATCGGCCAATTCGTCGGCCACGCGATCGAGGGCAGAAAGCCCTCCTTCCTGCGCGATCTGCAATTCCTGCTGATAGGCCCGCTGTGGACGCTGCGCCGCTGGCTGTAGCGCGCTATCATCGGCTTTTTGCCCGAAAGCCCCGCATGTCCGTCGCCCTGCCTCCCGCCGCCGCGCTGTCCAGCCGCGCGCCCGGCGTCGATATTCTCGTGATCGCCGCGGCGGATTTCCACGCGGAAATCTCCTTGCTGGGCGGCCAGTTGCTCAGTTTTCGCGCCGCCGGCCAGCAACCCTTGCTGTATTTGTCGCCGCAGGCGCGCTACCAGCCGGGCAAGGCGATACGCGGCGGCGTGCCGCTGTGCTGGCCGTGGTTCGGCCCGCATCCGGACGAGCCGGCGCAGCCGGCCCACGGCGTGGCGCGCACCCAGGCCTGGCGTCTGGACGAGGTCCGGGAAGACGCCGGCGCGTTCCACGTGAAACTGTCCGGCCCGGAGCACAGCGGCCTGACGGCGCACATCGAATACCGGCTGGGCGCGACGGTGGAAGCGGCGCTGACCACCCGCAACCGCGGCGACCGCCCTCAGCGGCTAAGCACCGCGCTGCACAGCTATCTGGCGGTGGGCGACGCGCGCCAGGCCTCGCTGTCCGGCCTGGACGGCGCGCGCTGCCACGACAAGGTGGCCGGCCGCGAAAGCCGCTGGCCGGACGGCGAATTCCGCTTCCACGGCGAGGTGGACAGCATTGTCTACAGCGAACGGCCCGCCTTGCTGCGCGATCCGGCCTGGAAACGTTGCATCCGCGTCACAGCCGAGGGCGCCGGCAGCGTGGTGGTGTGGAACCCGGCGGCGGAGAAAACGGCCCTGCTGGGCGACTTGCCGGCCGCCGCCTGGCTTGACTTTGTCTGCGTGGAAACCGCCAACGCCGGCGACGATGCCCGGGTACTCGCGCCCGGCGCCAGCCACCGTCTGGCCTGCCGGCTGACGCTGGAGCCCTTCCACGCCGAGGCCGGGGTATAATGAGGGCCGAAGCCGCCGCGGCGTCCAGCCCGGCGGACTGCGTTTTTCAGTTCCGGAACCCCTAGCGATGGCCAGACCCGACAAGATTTCCCGTTTCCTGCCGATTTCCTTTGCCAACGGCAACAGCGTGCGCCGCTTCGGCAAACACTGCCCCAGCTGCCGCGCGATGGTGGGCTCGGAGCATATGGAAGGCATCGCCAGCAAGCAGCAGGACAAGATCTTCCTCGCGGCCCAGGCGCGCTGCCCGTCCTGCGGCGCCGGCTTTCCGGTGCGTTGCGTGATCACCGACGACAAACGCGTGCACCGCGTGCTGCTGCCGCACTGGGCCTTCCGCATGTGGCTGCACATGGCCACCCGCAACGATCCGCAACCGCCCGGCGACGACAACTGGGCGCTGGAGGAAGGCCCGACGGAAGCGCCGCAGCAAGGCTTCGTGCTGCCCGACAACGCCTTCGTCACCCGCTCCGAAGAAGTGTTGGGCCGTTTCCAGGGCGAGCCTATCAACGCCTGGATCGAATACCAGGGCCAGCGCTTCGTGTTCGAGCGCGCCGCGCCGCCCAGCGGCGACGCCCGTCTGGACGCCAGCGAATTGCTGTTCGAGGGCCGGCTGATCTACCGCCAGGCCTGAGCGTCGACAAAGAAAACGGCAGCCCGTGGGCTGCCGTTTTCGCGTTCTTAAGATCCTGTTTGCGATCCCGCGAGCTAGAGCGAGACAAGACGAAAACTAGCGAAAAAGCGGAATGTGCTTGTGGTACATGAGCATTTCGAAGACGGCACTCATCGCACAATCTCTCTACCGACGCGCAGCAGATCGTAAACAGGTTCTTAGAGCGGCTAACAAAAGTCAGTTTCACGTCTGAGGCAAGGCGCGCCGACGCAGGCAGTACTTGAGTACGGCAAGTCGGCGCAACGCAGCATCAGGAGTTTTGTTAGCCGCTCTTAGTGCGCGGCGGCCGGATAACGCTCCCTCACCCAGGCTTCGAAACGGCGGCACATCTCCGCCTCTCCCGCCTCGTTGTCGGCGATCAGCTCGGCGCCGTGCACCAGCCGTATCGTCGCGTCCAGCCGCTGCGGATATTCCTGCGCGTATGCGCGCTCCGCCGCGGCGGCGATCTGCCCTTCCGCTTCTTGCCAGGCCTCGTCCACGCTGCGATTGCAGGCCTCGGCCAGGTAACGGGCGTTGAAATGCTCGCCGGTCAGGCTCAGCAGGGTGGCGTCGTGGTCCAGGCTGTTGCCCGGCGCCCAGTAATGTTCGGCCAGCAGCGGGCCGATCGCCGGGTTGTCGGTCAGATAGCCGTATTCGCGCAGGAAATGGGCGCGGGTCTGGTACACCGCCATATGCGCCAGCAGATAGCCGTGATAGGACGCCGCCGACTCCTGGTTCAACAAATGCGGAATCGCCAGCAGCGGCCGCGGGCCGCAGTCCACGCCCAGGATGTCGCGCTCGCAGCGGCGCGCCAGCGCCAGCACCGTTTCCGGCGTCAGCTCCGCCTCCGGCAACCGGTACAGCTCGCGTTCGAAGTAGGCGACCACGGCGATGGAGCGCTCGGAGAAGGCGAAGAAAGGCTGGATCGCCTCGATGCGCGCGCGGATCAGCGCGTCCGGCATCGCCTCGCCGGCGGCGTTGCGCGCGTAGCGCTTCAGCCAGTCGGCGTCGTTCAGCAGGCTGTCGCAGAACATGCTCTGGGTTTCGGCGTAGGCCATCGAAGTGGGCGCGAACTCCTGGGAGAAGCACGGCGCGTTCTGGACCACATTGGCGAAGTGGGCGGCGTGGCCGCCTTCGTGGAACAGGGTGTTGATCGCGCGCGCGCCGCTGCCCACCTGGTCCGGCGTGGCGTCGGCGGTGAAATTGATCCGGCCCGGCACCCAGCGGCCGCCGTCGTAGAAGCTAGGCACCGGCCCGTGGCAGAAGCCGTTCTGATACTTGCCCTTGCGCTCCACCAGGTCCAGTTGCATCGTGGCCTGCCGGTATTGCACGCCCAACCGGCGGAAGCTCAGCACCCAGCGCTCCACCGCCTTGGAGAACGGCAGATACGGGTCCATCTGCCGGGTGACGTCGCCGCTCATGTGGAAGCGCAGATTGTACGGCAGCAGCGCGTCCGCGCCCTTGTCCTCGGCCAGCCGCCGCAGCGCGGCCTGGTTGGCGTCGCGGGTGCGCGCCTCGAAATCGTCCAGCACGGCGAACAGCGCCTGCGGCGTCATCTGCTCGTTCTTCCTCACCTTGTGCTCGAAATAATCGGCGCTGCCCAGGCTGCGCGCCAGCGCGTTGCGCTGCTTGACGATGTCGAGGAAGCCGTTGTCCAGCACCCAGCGCTCCAGGCCGAGCAAGGCGTCGTGCGAGCTTTTGCGCGCGGCGGCGTCCGGGTTGGTGGTCATATTGATGCTCAGCATGGTCAGCGTCGCCTCCTCGCGCTCGCCGCGCTCGTTGACGTGGCTGAGCGACAGATCGCGGCGCTTGGCGAACAGCTCGGCCTCCATCTCGATCAGCCGGCGCATCTGTTCCTGCGCCGCCGCGCTGTCGATGATGTTGCTTTCAAACAGCGCCAGCCAACCCTGGTAACCGTGCAGCAAGGCGTCGCGCTCGGCGTCGGCCGGCTGCGCCTGCAGGCGCTCCAGCGCCGCGCGCACCGCCGCCAGCCGTTCCGGGCTGGAAATGAAGGCCTTGTAGGCGGCCTCGGCGCGGGCGAAACCGTCGTGGTCGTCGGACACCGCCATATAGGTGTCCCAGAACAGGTCTTCCTTGGTCTTGTGCACCGCCAGGTAATCGCGGTTGAGCTGGTCGAAGCCCGCGCGCAGTTCGGCAATCGCTGTCATCTTGCTGACTCTCCTTTGCGCTGTCCGTAGGCCGCTTGTGGCGGGCCTGGACAGTCTGTTTATGAAATTTGCATTGAGTGTGCGCGCGCGTTCCGCGCCGGTCAAGCGCGGACCGCGTCCGTGACTAGTCGTTGGCGGCGGCCCATTGCAGCACTTCCCGCCGCGGGCCGGAGAACGGCGGCGGCACCGCGGACAGCAGCAGGCTCAGCCGCGGCTCCGCGCCCAGCGGCTGCACCATGAAGCCCAGCCGCCGCGCCAATTGCAGCATGGCGATGTTGCCGGGCGCGCAATCGGCCCAGATCCGGTGCCAGCCCAGCTGGCGGTAGCCGAAGTCCAGCATCATCCGAGCCGCTTCCAGCGCGTAGCCCTGGCCCCAGGCCGATTCCGTCAGCTCGATGCCGAAACTGGCTTCGCCGCCGCGCCCCAGGCCGCGCAGGCCCACCGAGCCTAGCAGCGCCTTGTCCTCGCCGCGCACGATGGCCAGCTGCCAGCCGCGACGGGGAGAGTCGCGCTGCTGCTCCAGAAAACGCAGCAGCAACTGCCCGCTGCGCGCCGGCGTCACCTCTTCCGGCGGGTAATGACGGGCGAACTCGCGGCCGCTGCGCGCCATCGCGTAGGCGGCGTGGTCGTCCGGGCGGAAATCGCGCAGCATCAGACGTCGACTATAGAGCAAGGGGCTCAGCATAAGCCGCCCTTCTCCAGCCGCAGCCGATGAATGCGTTGTTCCAGCTCCAGACGCTGGTCTTGAACGTGTTGGTCTTGATGTCGGGCCTGGCTGCTCAGCCATCGGCCATCGGCCGGCGCTACGCGCTCGTCGCCGAGAATGTCGCGCAGCAAGTGCGGCGACAGGGGAATAAAGAACGATGCCATGACGGCGGTACCTGTAAAGAACGATAAAGATCATGGACGGCTGGCCCGCGGGGAGCGGGAAGACGTCCGGCATGCGCCGCCGGGCTTGCGGGGCCTGGCGACGCTGCGCAGTCTGCTACCGGGATGGCATGACGTCAAGCATAATCTGCGACAAACATCCAGTTGACATGAACGAAGGGACTCAACGCTCAGCGCCACCAGCCGAGATAACGGGCCAGGCTGGTGGAAATGGCCGCGTCGGTCAGCCCCAATTGCAGGCCCACCAGCGCCGCGTAAAGCTGCATGCCGTGCTCGTCCGGCATATAGGGCAGCGCCCAATCGCTCAACATCGGATACAGCAGCCAGGCCAGCAACAGGCCGGCCGCCAGCGCCGCGCCCACCCAGGCGCGGGAGCGCGCGCGCAGGGCCAGCCGGATCAAGATGTCCGAACCGAAGAAAACCACGCTAACCAGATAGAGCGCCATCACGCGCCTCCTTGCAAAAAATTGACCATGCCGCTCCGCCGTCGGCGACGCGCGGGCGGTTTGGAGCGAATGCTTGTTTTTGGGGCAATCAGGGGCGGCAAGCGCATCACAACGATGCATGGCGACGCGGTGCGGCCGCGCTCTATGCTCTTGAACTACGGAAACGGGCCGGACTCGGCTCGGCAATGGGCCGGCGCCGCAAACGCCCGGCGACGGCCCATTGAGTGGTTTATAGCAGACTCTCCTAATGAAAACAGCCCGCGTTTCTTGCGAAACGCGGGCTGCTTCGGCGGCGGAAAAGCTCAGGCCGCGGCGGCGCGCCGCCCCTGCCACATCTGCAGCAAACCGGCGGCGGAGTACAGCAACAAGGCCGCCCAGATCAGGCCGAAACCCACCGCGCGGCCGCTGTCGAACGCTTCGCCGAACAACAGCACGCCCAAGGCCAGCTGGATGCTGGGGCCTATGTACTGGATCACCCCCACCGTCGCCAGCTTGAGCCGGCGCGCGCCGGCGGCGAACAGCAGCAAGGGCACCGCGGTCACCACGCCGGCGCCGATCAGCAAACTCGTCTGCACGACGCCGCCATGGCCGAAAGCGCTCTGTCCCTGCCATTCGAACCAGACCAGCGCCAAAGCCGCCAGCGGCGTCATCAGGAAGGTTTCCAGCGCCAGCCCTTCCAGCGAGGCCAACGGCGCTTTTTTGCGCAGCAGTCCGTACAGGCCGAAGGTGGCCGCCAGCGACAGCGCGATCCACGGCAGCGCGCCGGCGCTATAGGTGATCCAGGCCACGCCGGCCGCCGCCAGCAGCAAGGCGGCGTTCTGCAGGCCGCTCAGGCGCTCGGACAGGAAAAGCCTGCCCAGCAGCACGTTGAACAACGGGTTGATGAAGTAGCCCAGGCTGCCCTCCACCACGTGGCCGGCGTTCACCGCCCAGATATAGATCAGCCAGTTCAGCGACAGCAGCAGGGACGACAGGCCGAAAATGCCCAGCTTGCGCGGTTCGCGCACCGCGGCCGGCAGCCAGCCCCAATGATTGCGCGCGGTCAGCACCGCCGCGACGAACACCGCCGACCAGACAATGCGGTGGCACAGAATTTGCAAAGCCGGAACATCGTGCAGCGGCTTCCAGTACAGCGGAAACAAACCCCAACAGATGAAGGCGGCAACGGTGAAAGCGACGCCGCGGCCGCTTTCGGAGGTAGAAGAAACAGGACTCATGGGATTTCACACAGCAAGAGAGGGGGTCAGGATGACAGCTTAACCAAATTGACTCTTTGGAAAAACCGCAATTCAATCAACAGATTGTTCATTATTTAAAACAATGACTTTCCGGATAATAAGCATGCTGCGCTGGCACAATCGCCGCAGTCGCCGTCCAGATCAGTCAATCTCTTTGACGTTGACGTAAACGTAACTTATAGTCCGAGCAAATAGAGAAAAGACTCTAGAACCCAGCCCCGGACCAGGGACCGCGCCGGCGCGCCGGCGATCAAAAACAATACCGGCTGGAGATGGAGCTCAACCGCTGACAACAAAGGAGAAGCCGTCGGCGCCGCACAGACCGCAAGCATGCGGCGGGCGCAGACGCACCGGACCGCCGCCCCGAATTTAGGGGCGGTGGCGCCGGGCCAGCGGGTCTAAAACTTAAGGAGAAGGCCGGCCGCACGCGCCCACAAGGCGCAGGCCGGCCCCATCGCCACAAGCGATGGGTCGTCCGCCGCGCGGCGCCAGCGCCCGCCGGACGCGCCCGAGAATGACAGGAGGAGAAACCATGTCGATCCGCCACGCAGACCTGGAAGAAAAATACACGGCCCCCACCGGCCAGGTGCTGATGACCGGGATTCAGGCGCTGGTGCGCCTGCCCATGCTGCAACAACAACTGGACCGCGCCGCCGGACTCAACACCGCCGGCTACGTCACCGGCTACCGCGGCTCGCCGCTGGGCAACGTCGACCAGACCATGCAGAAGGCCGGCAAATACCTGAAGGAACACAATGTGGTGTTCCACCCCGGCCTCAACGAGGACCTGGCCGCCACCGCGGTCTGGGGCACCCAGCAGGTGAATATGTTCGACGGCCCCAAATACGACGGCGTCTACGCGCTGTGGTACGGCAAGGGCCCGGGCGTGGACCGCTCCGGCGACGTGCTCAAGCACGGCAACGCCGCCGGCACCAGCCGCCACGGCGGAGTGTTGCTGGTGGCCGGCGACGACCACGCGGCCAAATCGTCCACCTTCCCGCATCAATCCGACCACATCCTGGCCGCCAGCATGATTCCGGTGCTGAGCCCGTCCGGGGTGCAGGAAATCATCGATTACGGCCTGCACGGCTGGGCGATGAGCCGCTATTCCGGCTGCTGGGTGTCGATCAAGGCGATCTCCGACACCATTGAAAGCTCGGCCATCGTCGACATTTCGCCGGAGCGCCTGCAGTTCAAGATTCCGGAAGACTTCCCGCTGCCCGAGGACGGCCTCAACATCCGCTGGCCGGACGCGCCGCTGGCGCAGGAAAAACGCGTGCTGCACCACCGCCTGTACGCGGCGCTGGCCTACGCCCGCGCCAACAAGCTGAACCACATCACGCTGGATTCGCCCAAGCCGCGGCTGGGCATCATCACCTGTGGCAAGAGCTATCTGGACGTGATGCAGGCGCTGGACGACCTGGGCATAGACGAGGCGCTGGCCGCCGACATCGGCCTGCGCATCTTCAAGGTGGGCATGGTGTGGCCGCTGGAGCCGGAAGGCGTGCGCCAGTTCGCCGAAGGGCTGGAAGAAATCCTGGTGGTGGAGGAAAAACGCCAGATCATCGAATACCAGTTGAAAGAGCAGCTGTACAACTGGCGCGACGACGTGCGGCCGCGCGTGGTGGGCAAATTCGCCGAAAAAGGCGAATGGGCGCTGCCGCACGGCGACTGGCTGCTGCCGGCCGCCGGCGAGCTGACCCCGGCGATGATAGCCCGCGCCATCGCCGGCCGGCTGGCGCTGATCTTCGACAGCCCCATCATCCACGACCGGCTGAAGTTCTACGACGACAAGGAAGCCCAGCTGGTCAAGCCGCGCGAATCCATCGCCCGCGTGCCCCACTACTGCTCCGGCTGTCCGCACAACACCAGCACCAAGGTGCCGGAAGGCAGCCGCGCCGTCGCCGGCATCGGCTGTCATTACATGGCGCACTGGATCCAGGCCGACAGCACCAAAACCTTCACCCAGATGGGCGGCGAAGGCATCACCTGGGTGGGCCAGGCGCCGTTCACCCACACCAAGCACATCTTCACCAATCTGGGCGACGGCACCTATTTCCACTCCGGCCTGCTGGCCATCCGCGCCGCCGTGGCCGCCAAGGTCAACATCACCTACAAGATCCTGTACAACGACGCGGTGGCGATGACCGGCGGCCAGCACGTGGACGGCTATCTGGATGTGCCCATGATCACCCGCCAGCTGGCGGCGGAAGGCATCAAGCGCATCGTCATCACCAGCGACGATCCGGACAAATACCAGAACGTCCAGGGCCTGGCGGCCGGCGTGGAAGTGTTCCACCGCCGCGAGCTGGACCGGCTGCAAAAAGAGCTGCGCGAAGTCGAGGGCACCAGCATCCTGATCCACGATCAGACCTGCGCCGCCGAGAAGCGCCGCCGCCGCAAGCGCGGCGACTACCCCGACCCGGCCAAGCGCGCCTTCATCAATCAGCAGGTGTGCGAGGGCTGCGGCGACTGCGGCCAGAAATCCGGCTGTCTGTCGGTGTTGCCGGTGGAAACCCCGCTGGGCCGCAAGCGCAAGATCGATCAGTCCAGCTGCAATAAGGACTACTCCTGCGTCGAAGGCTTCTGCCCCAGCTTCGTCACCGTGGAAGGCGGCCAGCTGAAGAAATCCGCCGGCAGCAGCGCCAGCCTGAGCACGATGCCGCCGCTGCCGGAACCGGCGATCCCCCTGCTCAGCGAACCGTTCAGCATCATGGTCACCGGCGTCGGCGGCACCGGCGTGGTCACCATAGGCCAGGTCTTGGGCATGGCCGCCTACCTGGACCGCAAGGGCGTCACCGTGCTGGACATGGCCGGCCTGGCGCAGAAAGGCGGCTCGGTGTGGTCGCACGTGCGCATCGCCGACAGCCAGGACAAACTGCACGCGGTGCGCATCGCCGCCGGCGACGCCAACCTGGTGCTGGGCTGCGATCTGGTGGTGACCGCCGCCGAGGAGGCGCTGGCCAAGATGCGCGACGGCTTCAGCCACGCCATCGTCAACAACTACGAATCGCCGACCAGCGCCTTCCTGAGAAACCCGGACGTGCGCTTCCCCAGCAAGGCGATGAAAGAGGCCATCGTGGAATCGGTGGGCGCCGGCCGCTACAGCGAGGTCAACGCCACCCGGCTGGCCACCTCGCTGCTGGGCGACGCCATCGCCAGCAATATGTTCATGCTCGGCTACGCCTGGCAAAAGGGTTTGGTGCCGGTGACGCTGGAAGCCATCATGGAAGCGGTGCGGCTGAACGGCGCCGCGGTCAAGTTCAACCAGGACGCCTTCAGCTGGGGCCGCCACGCCGCCCACGACCCGGCGCGCATCGAAGCGCTGGTCAGCCCGTCGGCGGTGGTGGCCTTCGTTCCGCGTGAAACTCCAGACGCTGTGCTGCACCACCGCGCCACCGCGCTGACCGCCTACCAGAACGCGGCGCTGGCCGAGCGCTACAAAGCGCTGGTGTCCCGCGTGCGCCAGGCCGAGGAGGCGCTGAACCCGGCCAGCAGCGCGCTGACGCTGGCGGTGGCCAAGAACTACTACCATGTGCTGGCGTACAAGGACGAGTTCGAAGTGGCGCGGCTCTACACCGACGGCAGCTTCCAGCGCGAGCTGGCGCAACAGTTCGACGGCGACTTCCAGCTGCGCTTCCACATCGGCGCCGGCTGGATCACCGGCGGCCAGCCGCGCAAAGTGGCCTTCGGCCCCTGGCTGCTGACCGGCATGAAGTGGCTGGCCAAACTGCGCTTCCTGCGCGGCACCCTGCTGGACCCGTTCGCCCGGCAGGCCGACCGCAAGCTGGAGCGCCGCTTGATCGGCGAATTCGAACGCCAAGTGGAAGACCTGCTCGGCGGCCTGACGCTGGACGCGCTGCCGCGCGCGGCGGAACTGGTCAAAACCTGGGAAGGCGTGCGCGGCTTCGGCCACATCAAGGAGCGCAACTACCAGCAGGCCAAGAGCAAACAGGCGCAGTTGCTGGGCGAGCTGAAGCCGGGCGGCAAGAACCGCCAGGTCGCCTAAGTCAAAGCAATGAAGTTGCTGTAAACGTAGTACCCGAGTGTTCCTACAGCTTGCGGGCGTCGACCATGTCGACGCCCTCTTTTTTCGCCCGTCCTTTCTGCCAGCCACCCCTTTCTCCAATTGAAAATGCCAAAGGCATTTTCTAGCTTCAAGACTGGCGCGCTCCCGCGCCGCCCCATCCCAAGCTTGTCCGCATAGGAGATCCCGTATGTCCCTGAACTGTCGCCATGGCTTGCTCGCCTTCGCCTGCGCCCTCTTGCTGGGCTGCGCGTCCACGCCCGGCAGCGACCGCTGCGCCGGCCAGACCCAGCCGCCGATGCCGGGCATGAGCGCGGTCGACAATCCCGCTTTGCTGAACAGCGCGCTGGGCCAGCCCGGCAAAGGCGGCCTGTGCGCCGGCCAGGTGCGGCGCCAGGACGCCGCGGATCAAACCGTGACGGTCTACCGGGTGTACGACAGCGGCAAGGCCAATTCGCGGCTGGGCCGCTGGTGGTCGTTCAACGCGCCGCAAGGGCCGGTGGCCGCCTACCGCGCCGCCAACGCCATCTGCCCGAGCTGGAGCCAGCTCAACCGCGTGGTGCGCTGTCAATTGAAAGTGGGCGCCCAGGTGGCGGTGGGACCGGGCCAGAGCGCCGATTGCGCGCCGGACCCCAACTACCCGCCGTCGCCGGTCAACCAGGTCTACGTTCCCAACGCCAGCCCGGACAGCCTGCTGGTGGAGCGCTGCGAGGATCTGGGAGATTTCCCGCCGGCCTCTTGAGCAAGACTCCACTCAATTGACGCCAATCATCTGAGCCATCAGCATGGTCGTTTATTCCAACAAGAGAAACGACCATGCGCCTTAAGCCCCTTCTCGCCGCCGGCCTGTGCGCCGCGCTGTTCCACGCCGGCCCGGCGCTCGCCGCCGAAGACAGCGCCGCCGCCGCCAAAGCGTTGCTGCAGGCGATGCGTTACGACGAGATGATCGTGCAGACGATGCAGCAGATGGAAGCCACCATGCAGCAGCAAATGGAGCAGCAGCTGTGGCAAAGCCAGCCGAACTGCGCGCAGACGCCGGCTTGCAAAGACAAGGTCGGCGCTTCTCTGCAACAGCTGCGGAAAACCCAACAAGCCTATTTCCAGTCCGCCGAAACCCGCAAGTTGTTGCACGAGGTGCAGGTCCAGGCGCTGAGCAAGCACTTCAGCGTCGCCGAGATCCGCGAGATGAGCGCTTTTTATCAAACCCCCACCGGCAGCAAGATGTTGCGGCTGATGCCCAAGATCGTGGCGGAAACCGGTCCGGCGGTGATGCAGGACCTCAACCAGCGCTTGCTGCCCGAGCTCAAGCGGCAGATGGACGAGTTCGCGCGTCAGAACGGCGTCCGCTGAACCGGGAAGCGGACGACAAAACGGGGCCGTCGGCCCCGTTGTCGTCTGGCGTCCGCGGCGCTCAGCTCTGACGCACCACCATCGCCTGCTCCGGCACCGGGAAGCCGCCGGCGGCCAGGGTTTCGCGAATCACGCGGTTGCTGTCGAAATACACCTGCCAGTAGTCCTGCGGCTTGCAATACGGCCGTACCGCCAACACCGGTCCCAAGGGCGTGAACTCCAGCAGGCCCACGTCCGGCGCCGGGCTGGCCAGCACATTGGGCACCTTAGCCACCGTCTCCCGCAGCAAGCTCATCGCCGCCGCGTGATCGGCGCTGGCGGCCAACTGGGCTTTCAGGTCCACCCGGCGCTGCTCGGTGACGCTGAAGTTCTGGATGGTGTCGGAAAATATCTTGTTGTTGCCGATCAGGGTCAGCACCCCGTCCGGCGTGTCCACCGCGGTGGCGAACAGGCCGATGTGCTTGACCGTGCCGACGACGCCGGCCACGCCCACCAGATCGCCCACCTTGAACGGCCGCAGCACCACCAGGAAGATGCCGGCGGCGAAGTTGGCCAACAAGCCGCTCCAGGCCATGCCCACCGCCACGCCGGCGGCGGCGATCACCGCGGCGAAGGTGGTGGTCTGCACCCCGAAGAAGCCTAGGATGCCGATCACCAGCACGATGGTCAGCGTCACGTCCAGGAAAGACTTCACGTACTGGCGGATGGTGTGGTCCAGCGATTTGCTGGCCAGCTTGGCGTCCAGCAGGCGGGTGGCGAAATTGATCAGCCAGCGGCCCACCAGCCACAGCAAGATGGCCGACACGATGTTGAGGCCGATTTTCACCGCCAGATCGGACCAGTGACTCCAGTTGATGGCATCCATTTGTAAATTCCCCTTTTCAACGGTTTTGCAACATGTTTAAAGATAGGAGCTTGCCACAGAAATACCAAATGAATTTTTACGCGAAGCTTCGCCGCCCTGCTTCTGTCGCCCGCGCGCTCAGCGCCTGGTCAAAGTCTCGCGAGCAAGGGCGAGACCAGGCGAAAACTGGCGAAAAAGCGGAATGTACGAGCGGTACATGAGCATTTTGAGCTCGTACTCGCCGTGCAACGCTTCACGACGCGCAGCAGACTTTGAACAGGTTCTCAGGCCCCGGACAGGGCGCGGCAGGTCTCCCCTATGCCGCCCAGGATGCGCAGATCGAAGGCGTGGTCCATGCGCGTGGGCGTGTAATTGATCAAGGCGGTGGCCACGCCGGCCTGCGCCGCTTCCAGCGGAATCAGGTTGACCGGCGACACCTCCAGCGACGAGCCCATCACCAAGAGCAGATCCGCCTGCAAGGCGGCGTCGAAGGCCAGCTCGATCAAGGGCACCGCCTCGCCGTACAGCACCACGTCCGGCTTGAGCACGTCGTGGCACAACCGGCAGACCGGCAGCGGATGGTGCAGCACGTAATCCAGCGCGTGGGTGGTGTCGCAGCTGGGGCAGCTGGCGGTCAGCAAGCTGCCGTGCAGCTCCAGCACCCGGCCGCTGCCGGCGCGCGCGTGCAGGCCGTCGATGTTCTGGGTCAGCACCGTCACCCGCTTGCCTTGCTGCTCCAGTTCCGCCAGAAACTGGTGCCCTTCGTTGGGCCGGTAGTCGCCAATCAGCTTGATGCGGAATATTTCGCGGAACGCCTGCCAGAACGCCTCCGGATCGCGGCGGAAATAATCGATGGACACCACCTCGGCCAGGCTCATGCTGCGCGACCACAAGCCGTTGGCGGAACGGAAGTCCGGGATGCCGGACTCGGTGCTCATGCCGGCGCCGGTCAGCGCCACAATGGTTTCCGCCTGCTCCAGCATCTGGCGCAGGCGGCGGATTTGCTCGGACATCTATCCATTCCAGCTAATGAATGAAGCGAAATGTAAGCCTGGTTCAACCAGCGTATCGCGGCGCCGAACCTTAGCTTAGCTTTTTCATGCCAATGGCTCAGCCGGCCGTTGGCACAGGGTATTTGACGGCGTTCTTGGCCATCTTGTCGCGCACCGCCGCGTCCAGGTCCACGCCGGTCGCCATCGCCAACATCGTCAGGTAGAGCAGCACGTCGGCGATTTCTTCCTGCAGATGGGTGAAGCGCGCCGGATCGTCGCGCAGCGCGACCGCGTCCTCGTCGCTCAGCCATTGGAAGATTTCCGCCAGCTCGCCCACTTCCCCCACCAGCGCCAGCATCAGGCCGCGCGGCTTGTGATAGCGGTTCCAGTCGCGTTCGTCGGCGAAACGCCGCAGGGCGGCGGTGAGTTTTTCAGTCGAGATCAGGGCTTCGGTCATCGTTCAATCCGGGTTTCACGTGGAACATCAGGCGCTTGCCGCCTCATGCGCCAAGCACCTTCAAGGCCGCCCGCTCCCCCCACCACGCCGCCTCCTCGAACAGCGACAGGCCGCTGAGATCGGAATGAGCGAACAAGAGCGGGCCGTCGGCCGCGCGCAAGGCTTGCAGGCCGGGATTGGACAAAAAGCCCGGCGCCGGACTGGCCATCGCGTGGCCGCGCGCGGTCAGTTCCACTTGCAGCAGCGACTGACGGAAACGCCAGCCGTAGACAGTCAGCAAATCGGCGGCGGCGACGGCGAACAGCTCTTCGGCGCTGGCGACCTCCAGCATTTTACGCGCATCCGCCGGCGCCAGGTCGGCGAAGGCGTGGTAGCTGGTGAACACGCTCTGCTCCGGCTTGGCGGCGCGGATCAGCTGGTGAGTGGACACCACATAGCCCAGGCCGCGGCTGCCGTACACCACATTGTCCCAGGCCAGCGGTGCGGCGGCCGGCTCCGCCGGGAAACGGTCGATCAGGAAATTGCCTATCAGCCACGGCGCGCGCAGCGGCAGGTGGCGGCGTTCGAAGCCCAGTTCCGGCAATTGCCCGCTCAGGTGCAGACTGACGTGCAAGGGCGTGGCCAGAATCACCCGCTCGGCCAGCAGACGCCGGCTTACGCCGGCCGCGTCCAGGTAGTCCACCGCCATGCCGCCGCCGGCCGGCGCCGCTCGCCAGGCCACGCCCGGCCATTGCCGCTCGGCGCCGATGCGGGCGCGCAGATGACGGATCAGCGGATTCAGCCCATCCGGCCAGGTCAGCACCGCGCCCTCCTCGGCATTGGCCGCCTGACCGCCGCGGCTGCAAAAATAGTGCAGGCCGGCCCAGGCCGAAGTGGCGGCCAGCGCGCTGCCGTAATCGTCGCGGCAGCAGTAGTCCAGATACCACAGCAGGCCGGGCGCGGTGTAGCCGTTGGCGCGCAGCCAGTCGGCGAAACTCAGCCGGTCCAGCGCGGTCCAGGCCGGATCTTGCGAGGACAAAGCCACCGGCACGCAGAACACGCGGCGGCCGTCGCTGCCGCGCTGTTCGCGCCAGCCCGCGGTCTGGGCGAGAAAACGACGCTGCTGCGCCAACTCGTCCGCGCCCATGCCCAGCCGCGGCAGCAGGCCTTCCTGCCATTGGCCGTCCAGCCACAACCGCTCGTCCGGCGCGTGCACGGTCGCGCGTTCGTCGAAACGCGGCCGCGCGCCGTAGGGATCGGACTCGATCACCCCCATTTCGGCCAGCAGCTCGCGCACATGGCGCGACTCCGGCGACGGCAGCGGCAGATAGTGAGCGCCGGTGGGATAGCGATAGCCGCCGAAAGCGCCGGCGGCGGCGTTGCCGTCCGGCTCCGGTCCGTCCAGCACCACCACGTCGTCGAAACCCTCCTTGCGCAGCCGCCAGGCGGCGAACAGGCCGGCCACGCCGCTGCCGACGATGACGACGCGGCAGCGGCGCGTTTCGCGCGGCGGCGGCGGCCTCCTGCCGCCGCGCAGCCGGTGGCCGGCGGCCATGCCCGGCCGGTTCAAGCGCAGCGGCACGCCCAGCCGCATCACTCGCTCGCAGCCGGACAGCAGGGGCAGGCCGGCCAGCGCCGCCGCCAGCCGCAAGACCTCGCGGCGGCGCATCAGCGCAGCACCTGCGACCAGTCCTGCTCGAAGTAGTGCACCAATTGCTGATTGTTCAGCTCATTGGGCAACACCTTCCAGCGCGGCATGTCCGGCGGGAAGAAGAACATCTGGCGCGTGGCCTCCTTGTCCAGGAAACGCAGCGGCACCGTATAGCGCTCCGGCGGCGCGTAGCCGGGCTTCTTGGCGGCGATGATGAAGCCCCATTCGCCGAAGGAAGGCACATAGGCGTGATAGGGCGTGGTGCTCAGGCCGGCGGCGCGCAAGGTGGCGTCCACGCTCCAGAACGAGCGCGGCGCGTGCATCGGCGAGGTGGATTGCACCACCGCCAGCCCGTTTTCCGCCAGGTGGCGCGCCAGCAGCCGGTACAGCGGCACCGAGTACAATTTGCCCAGCGCGAAATTGGACGGATCGGGAAAGTCGACGATGACGGCGTCGAAGCTGCCGTGGTCCTGCTCCAGCCAGCGCGCGGCGTCGTCGTTGACCACGGTGACGCGCGGATCGGTCAAGGAGCCCTGGTTCAAGGCCCGCAGCGGCTCGGAGCGGCTGAACAGTCGGGTCATCGCCGGGTCCAGGTCCACCAGGGTGATGCGCTGGATATTGCGGTACTTCAGCATCTCGCGCACCGCCAGGCCGTCGCCGCCGCCCAGCACCAGCACATTGCGCGCCCACGGCAGCTTGGCCAGCACCGGATGCACCAGCGCCTCGTGGTAGCGGTGCTCGTCGCGGCTGGAAAACTGCAGATTGCCGTTGATGTAGAGCCGCAGATCGCTCTTCCACTTGGTGATCACCAGCCGCTGGTAGGGCGTGGTCTCGGCGTGGATGATCTCGTCGCCGTACACCGCCTTCTCGCTCCAGCGCGTCAGATGGTCGGAGGCCAGGAAGCCGCCGGCCAGCAGCAGCAGGACCACGCCGCTGCGCGCCAGTTGCAGGCCGGGCTGGCGCAGTTCGCGGCGGAAGGCGCGGCAGGCCCACAGCGCCACGCCGGCGTTGAGCAGGCCGAACAGCAAGGCGCTGCGCGCCAGGCCCAGCTTGGGCGCCAGCACCAGCGGAAACAGCAGCGACACCGCCAGCGCGCCCAGGTAGTCGAAGGTCAGCACCTGGCTGACCAGCTCGGAAAAGCTCGCCTGGCGCTGGTTCATCGCCCGCATCACCAGCGGGATCTCCATGCCCACCAACACCCCGATCACGAAGACCAGGCCGTAGAGCACCAGCCGGAACGGCTCGCCGGCCCAGGCGAACACCAGGAACAGCACGGCGGCGGACACGCCGCCGATCAGGCCGACCAGCAGTTCGATCTCGATGAAGGCGTCCAGCACCCGCTCGTCCTTCACGTACTTGGACAGGTGGGATCCCACCCCCATGGCGAACAGGTAACAGCCTATGATGGAAGAGAACTGCAGCACCGAGTCGCCCAGCAAGTAACTGGCCAGCGCGCCGGTGATCAGCTCGTAGGCCAGCCCGCAGGAGGCCACGATAAACACCGATACTATCAGCAAGCGATTTCGCATTGGATTGTCATTGTGGGTAAAATAGCCGCCATTATGCCCCAGCCCACGGCCAAGCGCCGCGCGCACCCCGCCTCTGCAAAGGACGCCCGACCATGATTGCCGCCTTCCTGCCCGCCCTGCTCGCCTACCTGACTTATATGGGCAGCGGCCTCGCGCTGCTGGCGCTGTTCGCGGTGATCTATTGCTGGATCACGCCGATAGACGAATTGAAGCTGATCCGCGACCACGGCCACGCCGCCGCCGTCTCCTTCGCCGGCGCTCTGCTGGGCTTCTCGCTGACGCTGGCCTCCAGCGCCTGGCACCTGAACAACTGGAACAGCTTCATGCTGTGGGCGCTGCTGGCCATGCTGGTGCAGATCCTCGTCCACATGGTGGTGGCGCGCTGTCTGAAGGACCTGAGCCGCGCGCTGGTAGACAATAATCTGGCGATGGGCATCCTGGCCGGTTCCATCCACCTGGCGGTGGGACTGATCAACGCCGGCAGCCTGTCCTGAACCCGGCCGCGCCTTTTCAATTGGAGCAGACACTATGAGCCTGATGTCTTTCATCAAGAAGCAGTTCATCGACATCCTGGAATGGCAGGAGCAGGAAGACGGCGTGCTGGCCTGGCGCTATCCGATGCAGGACAACGAGATCCAGTACGGCGGCAGCCTGACGGTGCGCGAGTCGCAGGCGGCGGTGTTCATCAACGAAGGCAAGATCGCCGACGTGTTCGAACCCGGCATGTACAAGCTGACCACCCAGACCCTGCCGGTGCTGACCTATCTGAAGAACTGGGACAAGCTGTTCGAATCCCCCTTCAAGTCCGACGTGCACTTCTTCAGCACCCGGCTGCAGCTGGGCCGCAAATGGGGTACCGCCCAACCGGTGACCATACGCGACAAGGACTTCGGCATGGTGCGGCTGCGCGCCTTCGGCGTCTATTCCTACCGCGTGGCCGATCCGCGCCTGTTCTTCACCGAGGTCAGCGGCACCCGCGACAGCTACAGCCGCGACGATCTGGAACTGCAACTGCGCAATCAGGTGGTGGCCACCATGAGCAGCGTGCTGGGCGGCAGCGGCGTGCCCTTCCTCGACATGGCCGGCAACCAGGGCCTGATGGCGGACAAGATCCGCGAAGCGCTGCTCCCGGTCTTCCAGCGCCTGGGCCTGGAACTGGACAGCTTCGCGGTAGAGAACATCTCGCTGCCGGAAGAACTGCAAAAAGCCATAGACAAGCGCATCGCCATGGGCATGGCCGGCGATCTCAACCAGTACACCCGCTATCAGGCGGCGGAAAGCATTCCGCTGGCGGCGCAGAACGAGGGCGGCATCGCCGGCCTGGGCGCCGGTTTGGCGGCCGGCGTAGGCGTCGGCCAGCTGATGGGCCAGGCCATGCAACAGGCGGTGCAGCCGGAGGCCGCGCCCGGCGCGCCAGCAGCCCCGGCCGCCGCGCCGGCGGCGGACAATCCGCAAGCCAAGCTGGCCCAGCTCAAAGGCTTGCTGGACCAGGGCCTGATCACCCAGGCCGATTACGACGCGGCCAAGGCCGACGTGCTGAAGAAACTGGTGGGCTAAGCTAGCGCATGTACCGTATTGCCTGCCCCTCTTGCGGCGCCGATGTCGAGTTCAAGTCCGAAGCCTCTGCCATGGCGGTGTGCGCCTATTGTCAGAGCACCCTGCTGCGCAGCGCGGACAGCGTGCGCGACATCGGCAAGATGGCGGCGCTGCTCAATGATTACTCGCCGCTGCAAATCACCAGCTGCGGCCAATACATGGGCCGCGGCTTCAGCGTCGTTGGCCGCATCCAGCTGCGCTACGACGCCGGGCTGTGGAACGAGTGGTATCTGCTGTTCGACGACGGCGGCGACGGCTGGCTGTCGGAAAGCGTCGGCCAGTACACGCTGACGCTGGCCGTCGGCGCTGCGCCGCAGGCGGCCGGATTCGAGCAGCAACGCCCCGGCGCCGCCTTCCGCCACGACAAGGTCGACTTCGTGGTGTCCGACGTGCGCGCCGCCGAATGCACCGCCGGCGAGGGCGAGCTGCCGTTCCAGGTGGGCGCCGGCTGGCAGGCCAAGGTGGTGGACGCGCGCCGGCAGGCGCAATTCCTGACGCTGGACTACTCCGACAACCCGCAAAAGCCTCAGCTTTTCCTCGGCAACGCCGTCACCCTGCCGCAGCTGCGCATGGAGCGGCTGCGCGACGCGCGGATGATAGAAGAGGCCACCGGCAAGCTGAAGGGCAGCGTCGCCTCGCTGGAGTGTCCGTCCTGCGCCGCGCCGCTGAGCTACCGCGCCGGCACCGCCACCCAGCTGATCTGCGGCCACTGCCACACCCAGGTGGACGCCAGCGGCGACCAGGCGCTGGCGCTGAGCGCCGCGCAACAGCGGCTGGACACGCCGCTGACGCTGGAACTGGGCAAGACCGCCACCATCGATAAATTGCCATGGACGCTGACCGGCGCGCTGGTGTGGGCCGAGGAAGAAGACGCCGACAGCCGCTGGTGCGAATACCTGCTCTACAACGTGGACAAGGGTTTCCGCTGGCTGGTGGAAAGCGGCGACGGCTGGTTCATCGGCGAGTTGATGGACGTGTGGGTGGACAGCCTGCGCGCCGACTACGCGATGCTGGGCAACAAGGCCTATCAGCGCGCCTATCCCGACTACGCCGCCCACATCGTCTACGCCGCCGGCGCCTTCCCCTGGCGCGCCCAACTGGGCGACCAAGTGCTGCTCAGCGAATACCAGATCTCGGGCGGGCAAAAGCGCTTGTCGCGCGAGCTGTCGGCGCAGGAACTGAACTGGAGCTGCAGCAGCCTGGCCACCTCGGTCGAGGTCGGCCGCTGGTTCGGCAGCCCAACCCCAATTGAACCGGGATTCTTCGCCGCGGAGGACGACGGCGGGGACTTGAAGGCCATCGCCGTCAAATTCGGCCTGGTGCTGTTATTGATCAACCTGCCGCTGGCCTTGCTGAGCCAGGATATCGGCGATGGACTGCTGATCTGCTTCTTCGCCTGCTGCGTGCTGGCGATACCGCTCAAGCAGAAGGACTGAACGCGATGTCGCCAGGACTCTATAAAGCCTTTTGCCTGCTGGTGATCGTAATCACCACCATGATCAATTTCTCCAATATGGACAGCTCTAGCCGCGGCACCGGTTCGCGCAGCTGGAGCAGCGGCAGTGGCGGCGGCTCTTCCGGCTGGGGCAGCGGCGGCGGCGGACATAAATGAAAACGGCGATCGGCCGGCACCTGCTGGCGGATTTTCACGGCTGTCCGCCGCAGCGCCTCAGCGATCCGGCCCAGGTGGAGCAGGCGCTGCGCCGGGCGGCGCAGGCCGCCGGCGCCACCGTGCTGGCCGGCCATGTTCACCACTTCGGCGAGGCCCAGGGCGTCACCGGCATCCTGTTGCTGATGGAGTCCCACCTCAGCATCCACACCTGGCCGGAACACGGCTACGCCGCGCTGGACCTGTTCATGTGCGGCCAGGCCCGCATCGACGCCGCGCTGGCGCGGCTGCGCGAGGCGCTGCAGCCGGCCGAGGTGCGCAGCCAGCTGCATCGTCGCGGCGACCTTCCTTCCCCTCTCCCCAAGCCCTCTCCCGCAAGGGGAGAGGGGCTTTAAGAACCTGTCCAAAGTCTGCTGTGCTTCAGCGATACGGCGTTAAAAACCAGCTCAAAATGCTCATGTACCACTTGTACATTCCGCTTTTTCGCTCGTTTTCGCCTTGTCTCGCCCTTGCTCGCGAGACTTTGAACAGGTTCTAACGACACCTACTCCACCAATTCCAGGCTCACCGAACCATCGCCATGCTCCGCCGCCAGGCGGAACTGCGGCTGGCGCGCCAGATAGCGCAACGCGCCGCCGCCGGTGTCGAAGCGCATGGCGACGCCGGTCACCGGCTGAATGCGCCAGGCCGGCTTGGCCGCCGGATCCACCACCTTGCGCTCGGCCAGATAGGCCGCCACCGCCGCGCGGTTCTCGTCCGGCGAATCCACCACCACGCGGCTGGCGTCGATGCAGGGGAAATGGCCGCCGCCGGAGGCGCGGTAGTTGTTGGTGGCCACCAGGAAGCTGGCGTTCTCGTCTATCGGCTTGCCCTGGTAGCTCAGCTTGACGATGCGATGGCTGTCCGGCGCCGCCAGCTTGCCGTCGGCGTCGTAGCGCGCCGGCTGGCTGACGTCGATCTCATAGCTGACGCCGGCGATGCTGTCGAAGTTGTAGGAGCGGAATTCCGGGTTCAGCAGCGGCTGGGTCTTCGGCCCCTTGGGATCGATGCGCAGAAACTGCCCGGCCGACATTTCCAGCCATTCGCGCACTTCGCGGCCACTGACCTTCACCGCCTTCAGCGTATTGGGATAGATGTAGAGATCGGCCAGGTTGCGAATCGCCAGCGGGCCGGCCGGGATGTCGGTGTAGTAATTCCAGCCCTGGCGGCCGCCGGCCTTGAACGGCGCGGCGGCGGACAGCACCGGCAAGCCTTCGTACTCGGTGCCCTTGACCGCGTTCCTCACATACCAGGCCTGGGCCTCGGCCACGATCTGCACCGACGGGTCATCCGCCGCCTGGGCGAAGTAGCTGTAGATCGGCGCGCGGGTTTCCGCCACCTTGCCGCGCACATAGTCCAGCGTCCGGCGATGCTCGGCGGCGATCAGCTCGGCCACCTTGGGCTCGGCCTCGGCCAGGGGCCGCTTGGCTTTCTTGTCGTAGATGGCGCGCAGGCCGGCCTGCTTGCCGCTCACCTTCCAGCCGCCGTCGCCGCGCTCCAGCATCAGGTCCACCACGCCGATATGGTCGCCCCAGCGGCCCGGCATCACCGCCGGCACGCCGTTGATGGTGCCGGCGGCCAGGTCCACCTTGGGATAGCCGGCGAAGGCGGCGGACGGGAATTCGGCGTGGGCGTGGCCGAACAGGATGGCGTCGATGCCGGCCACCTCGGCCAGCCCGGCCACCGAGTTCTCGGCGAAGCGCGCGCTCTCGCCTTTTTCGAAACCGGAGTGCGGCACCGCGATCACGATGTCGGCGCCCTTCTGCTTGAGCTCGGGCAGGTAGCGGCGCGCGGTGTCGACGATGTCCCGCACTTCCACCTTGCCCTGCAGATTGGCCTTGTCCCACTGCATGATCTGCGGCGGCACAAAGCCGATCACGCCGATGTTCAGCGTCTGCGGCTGGCCGTCCTCGTCCTTGAATTCGCGCTTGAGCAGCGCATAAGGCTGGAAATACGGCCGGCCGGTCTTGGCGTCCACCACATTGGCGTTGACGTAGGGGAAGGCCGCGGTTTTCAGCGCCTGGTCAAGAAAGGGCAAGCCGTAATTGAATTCGTGGTTGCCGATATTGCCGGCGTCGTAGCGCAGCCAGTTGAGCACTTTGTAGGCGGGATGAACCTCGCCGGCGCGCAGCGGCTGAATCTTGGCCACCAGATCGCCCAGCGGGTTGCCCTGCAACAGGTCGCCGTTGTCTATCAGCAGGCTGTTGGGCGCCTCTTGCCGCGCCGCGCGGATCAGCGTCGCCGCGCGCGCCAGGCCGAAGTCCTGTGTCAGCTTGTCCTGGTAGTAGTCGTAGTCCAGCAGGTTCATGTGCACGTCTGAGGTTTCCAGCACCCGCAGTTTCAGCGGGGCGGCCCAGCCGTTGACGGCCGTCGCGGCCAGCAGGGAGGAGACGAGGAGAGGCGCAAGTTTCACGGAACAGCCCTTTTCTGGTTTTATCGCGCCCGCATTATACGCCCGCCGTCGGCCGCTCCAGATAGAAAGCGCCCCAGGCGCACATCGCGTCTATCACCGGCCGCAGCGTGTCGCCCAGCTCGGTCAGCCGGTAGTCCACCCGCGGCGGCACCTCGGCGTACACCGTGCGCGCGATCAGGCCGTCGCGCTCCAGTTCGCGCAGCTGCTCGGTCAGCACTTTCTGCGACACCCCGCCCAGCAAGCGGCGCAGTTCGCCGGTGCGCCGGCTGTCCTCGGACAAGTGGCACAGGATCGCGCACTTCCATTTGCCGCCCACCAGCCGCATGGTGGCGTCGATGGGAAAATTCAGTTCGCTCATGCGGGCACAGTTACCTTTTGGTGCTTATGAAACAAAAAAGTGCATACTTATCAACAACTTGATCAATTGATAGCATGGCCGTACCCATTTTACAGGAAGCACCATGAAAACCCTGATCATCGTTGCCCACCCCGATCTCGAGCAATCCCGAATCAACCGCCGCTGGATGGCCGCGTTGAGCCAGCATCCGGAGCGCTATACCGTGCACGCGCTGTACCAGGCCTACCCGGACGGAAACATCGACGTGGCGCGAGAACAGGCGCTCTTGAACCGCCACCAGCGCATCGTGCTGCAGTTTCCGCTGTACTGGTTCAGTTCGCCGCCCTTGTTGAAGACGTGGCTGGACCAAGTGCTGGACGAGGGCTTCGCCATCGGCGCGTGGCCGGAAGACTGGCGCATGCGGGACAAGCGCATCAGCGTGGCGGTGTCCACCGGCATCCGCGAGCTGGACTTCGCGCCCGACGGCCGCTATCTGTACCGGATGGAGGAAGTGCTGCGGCCGTTCGAGCTGACCTGCCGCTACCTCCGCGCCGAGTGGCTGCCCGGCTTCGCGCTGCACGGCGCCGAGCACGATCTGAGCGACGCCGAGATCGAGGCCAGCGCGGATGCTTATCTGCGGCACCTGCAGGCCGAGGCAGTATAAATCCACCCGCCATGAAAAATGCCCGGCCGGAGCCGGGCATGATCTTGTCTGGAACGGCGAACGTATTCCTGTTCCAGTTGGAATTATTCCAGCAAGCCTTCCGCCTTCAGCGCCTGCTGTACGAAGGGCAGCGCCGCCACGCGCTTCTGGAAATCGATCAGCGCCGGGAAATCGCCCAGCGAACGCTGAACGAACTGCGCCCAGTTCAGGCAAGTGAACAGATAGGCGTCGGCCACGCTGAAACGCTCGCCCAGCAGATAAGGCGTTTTCGCCAGCTGCTGCTCCGCCAGCGCCAGCCGGCTCGTCAGCTTGTCCCAGGTCTGCTGCTTGAGCTCGTCGCTATTGGGATAGAACAGCGGCGAGAAGCCCTTGTGCACCTCGGTGGAGATATAGTTCAGCCATTCTTGCAGCCGGTAGCGCTCCAGCGTGCCGTTGGCCGGCGCCAGCTGCTTGGCCGGCACCTGGTCCGCCAGGTATTGCACGATGGCCACGCCCTCGGTCAGCAATTCGCCGTTGTCCAGCTGCAAGGCCGGCACATAGCCGCGCGGATTGATGGTGGAGAAGTCCACCCCGCCGGCGGTCAGATGCGGCTGAACCTTGAGGTTGACCTTTTCGGTGTCGAAGGGCAGGCCGCTGGCGAACAGCACGATATGCGGGGACAGCGAGCACGCGCCGGGGGAAAAATACAGTTTCATCGCTTTTCTCCAGTTCAGGATGTCTCGGGACAAAGCACAGGAATGCGGAAAACCCGGACAGCCTGATCCAAATCGATGACAGTTGCAACCCTGCGCTCAGCAGGGCCGTTGGCCGGCGGGCGCTCAGGGCGACTTCTTGGCGAACAAGCGCGGCCGCTTGTCCGGACCGGCGCCGGCGGGCGCCTGCGGCCGGCTCTTCAGCGCCACGAACAAGTCCTCCACCTGCTGGCGCGCCCACGGGGTGCGGCGCAGGAAAGCCAGGCTGGATTTGACGCTGGGATCGTGATTGAAGCAGCGGATCTGGATGCGCCGACCCAGTTCCGGCCAGCCGTAATGGCCGACCAGCTGATTCAGCATCTGCTCCAGCGTGACGCCGTGGGTGGGATTGTTGGGTTGCGGTGCGCTCATGGTCGTGTTTTCTGGCTTGGGCGGGCGCAGTGTACCTTGCGCCCGCCGCGCCGCAAAGCCGTCCTCACGCGGCCGGCTTGGGCTTGCGTTGCCGCGGCGCGCGCTGGGACGCGGGCTTGGCCGGCGCCGGCGCAGCGGAAGGCGCGCCGTGCCGCTGCGCCAAGCCCATCGCCAGCGCCAGCCGGCCCAGGCGTTGCTGCTTCTCGCCGCTGATGGGGCCCGCCGCCTGCAGCAGCAGAATCGCCAGCTCCAGCGAGAACTGACGCTGCTCCTCGGTGGGCAGCAAATGCTCCAGCGTGGCCAGCGCGCGCTTCTCGTCGTTGCGCACCAGCCAGGTCTGGCGCCGCACCGCCTGCTTGAACTGCTCCAGCGTCAAATCCTCGCCCAAGGCGGTTTCCTGCATCACCCGGCGAATGGCGTTGAACGGCCGCACGTCCACCACGCCGTTGCCGATGGCGACATAGATCAACAAGCGCAAAAAGCCGTCCACCGGCCCGCCTTCGGCGTAATGCGCCTCCAGCTCCTGGCGCTTGAGCCGCAGCATCTCGCTGCGCTCCCAGCTGCCGTCCGCCTTGCGCACCCCGTATTCGCGCTGCGGCTTCAAACCGGTCAGCGCCGCGCTCCAAGGCGACTCGAACAAGGCGCGGAAGCTCAGTTCCTGCCAGGCGTCACGGCCGTCGCGCCAGCCGTCCAGCGCGGTCTCCATCATGCGCGCGTAGCTTTGCTGCCATTGCCAGAACGGGTTGTCCTCCGCCGCCGGCCGCCGTTCGTCGCGCACCTGCTCCGCCCATTGCCGCAGCCCGGCCAGCCAGGGGTTGCGGCTGGAAAACCAGCGCCGCTCCCATCGCGACGGGTGCATTTCGCGCAGCCAGCGCGCGGTGTGCTCGTTGCCGTACAGGCGCAGCCACGGCGAGACGAAGGTATCGTAAAGCTGCTGGTTGACCTCGCCCACCCGGCGCACCACTTCGAAGGCGGCCTCGCCCTGGCGGCCGTCGCCCAGCGCCAGGATGTCGTCGATGTCGCGCGGCTCGAAGCGGATCACATAGCGCCCTTGCAGATATTCCAGCCCGGCCATTTCCGGGTGGGTGTCGGTGATGATGGCCTCGTACAGGCCGGGCGGCAGCACATCGATCAGGTCCAGCGCGCTGGCCAGCTCGCTGTGCTCCTTGTTGGCCACGCCGGCGGACACGAAGATGCCCAGATGGCCGACCTGCTCGTGCAAGCAGTAGACGATGGTCTGTTCGTTGACGCGGATGTCCTCCACGCTGTGGTACAAATCGGCGATCCAGAACAAGGCCTGCTGCGGCGGAGTGATGTTGTCGCCCCAGGAGGCGAACACCACGATGGGCGAGCGGATATTGCGCAGGTCCACCGCCTGCCGCCCCTGCTCCAGCGTCACCTCGCCGTGGCTCAACCGGTTGCCGACGAACAGGTTCTGGGTGATCCACTCCATCTCCGCCTTGTTCAGCAAGTAATGGCCGCCCCACCAGCGCTCGAACTCCAGAAAGCGCTCGCGCTCGCTGTCCACCTTGGCGTACAAGGTGTAAGGCTTTTTCCAGTAGGTGTTGGCCGGGTCCAGCTGCTCGAAATTGCTGACCAGGTTGGCGCCGTCGAACTGGCCGTGGCCCAGGTCGCCGGCCAGCGAGGCCATCCAGGTGCCGCCGTAGAGGCCGCCGGAATAACGCATCGGATTCTTGCCGGCCACGCCGGCCCAATAGGACAGCGGCGAACCGGCCAGCAGGATGGGGCCCACCAGCTCCGGCGCGGTGGCCGCCAGCATCGCCAGCGCCCAGCCGCCCTGGCAGTTGCCGATGACGAAGGGCTTGCCGGCGCTGTGCGGATGCAGCTGGTTCACCTTTTGCAGAAAGATCTTCTCGGCGCGCCACACGCATTCAATCGTCTGCTTGGGCTCCGGCACCGGGAAGAACATCACGAAATAGCACGGGTGGCCCTGACGCAGCGCGATGCCGATCTCGCTGTCCATCTTGAAGCCGCCTATGCCCGGGCCGTGGCCGGCGCGCGGATCTATCACCACGAAGGGCCGCTTGGCCGGGTCCGGCTTCGGGCAGCCGTCCGGCGGGCGGATCGCCGACAGCGCGTAATTGACCGGTTGCTCCAGTTCGCGGCCGTCGACGATGATGTCGTAATCGAACACCAGCACCGGCGGATGGCCGGAGGCGGCATGTTCCAGATAAGTGTCGCCGCGCTGCCGCAGGATGTCGCAATACAGCACCGAACGCTGCCAGGCGTCTATCCAATACTCCACCAAGGCGCCGTTCAAACCGCCCGCGCCCAGCGCGGAGAACCAGGGAAATGAAGAATCAGGCAGGCTCATGCGAAAACGCTCCCGCGACGATAAGGAAATGCCGCATTTCACTCTAGTTCAAATCCCCGCGCCGATCGGGAAAAAGCCCGCAGTCAAATCGCTTGCCGGCGGGCTTTACATTTGGTAACAATTGATTTTGGCCAACTCATACTTAATTGACAGTCGCCATCCAGAATAATGGTGTAATCCTGCCGATGCCGCTCGCCCGCATCGCAGCCATTGATGGAATGGCCCACCTATGAAACCGCAGATACCCTTTATACTCGCCAGCCTTGTCGCCGGCGCCGCTCTGGCCGCGCCGCCGGAGCCGGCTTGCCCGCCGATGGGCAATTTCGCCGGCCGGCCGTGGAAGATAGACCCGGCCAAACGCGACGCCTTCATCGCCCAGCACCAGAAGGCGCTGCACGACAAGCTCAAGATCCAGCCGGCGCAGGAAGCCGCCTGGCTGGCCTTCGCCAGCGCCACCCGCCCCGGCCCGATGCCGCCTTGCGAGAACGCGTCCACCGCGCCGGAACGCATGGAACAGCGCGTGCTGATGGCGCAGCGCCACCTGCTCAACCTGCAAAAACGCTTGGAAGCGCTCAAATCCTTCTACGGCCAGCTCACGCCCGAGCAGCAAAAAATCATGGACCAGGACAGCCCCCCGCTGATGGGCGGCCGGGGCCAGGGGCCGATGCGCAAGCTGCAGGCCGGCCAGGGCAACGAGCCGCACAACTGAGCAGCGCCTCCCTACCCGCGCCCGTCCCTCCTCCCCGCGCATTGTTGCAAGCTGCTAAGTTGGCCGGCCCGGTTAACATTCGGTAACAACCCCCGCCCGGCCAGCAACACTTGCCAGACATCCGTGGCCAATACTGCCTGCATGATCAACCCTTGTAGGAGTCCTCAATCATGACCAAGCTGTTCAAGCCTCTGCTGATCGCCGGCCTGCTCGCCGCCGGCGTCGCCGGTTCCGCGCTGGCCGCCGGCGAAGCCCCGCTGCATAGCCCGATGCCGATGATGGAAAAAGGCCGCCACATGGACCCGGCCCAGCGCGAAGCCATGGCCGCCCGCCATCTGCAGGGGCTGCACGATCAACTGAAGCTGCAGGCGAATCAGGAAGCCGCCTGGAAAACCTTCGCCGCCTCGATGAAGCCGGGCGAGCGGGCGATGCCGCCCAAGCCGCAAGCCGGCGAAACCGCGCCGCAACGCATGGAGCGGATGCTGGACATGATGAAACAACATCAGGACGCGATGCAGAAACGCCTGGACGCGCTGAAAACCTTCTACGGCCAACTGACGCCGGAGCAGAAGAAGGTGATGGACCAGTGGCATGGCCAGATGGGCCACAAGGGCCGCATGGGCTCGATGGCCAAACCTCAGCCCCAATAAGCGCGATGCGCTCGGCAACAAAAAACGGCAGCTTCAGGCTGCCGTTTTTTGCTTGTTGACGAGGCGAGTGGCGCTCAAGCGCGCCCAAACCACTTGTCGCCGAAGTTGACCAGCAGCACGCCGCCCACCACCAGCGCCGCGCCCAGCAGCCGCGGCAGGCTCACCTCGCGCAGCGGCATCGCCAGCCAGCCGAAACGGTCGAACAACAGCGACACGCACACCTGGCCGGCGATCACCAGCGACAGCATCGCCGCCACGCCCAGCCGCGGCGCCAGCAAGGTGGTGCCGAACACGAACATCGCCCCCATCGCGCCGCCCAGCAACATCCACCACTCCACCCGGCCGAGCGCCGCCAGGTCCTGCCATTTCTGGCCGGTGGCGACGGCCAGCCCGGCCAGACACGCGCTGCCCACCGAAAACGACACCAGCGCCGCCAGCAGCGTGCTGTTGCCCAGCACGCCCTTGAGCTGGTTGTTGATGGCGGCCTGCAAGGGCACCACCACGCCGATGGCGAAGGCGAACAAGGGGTAGATTGGGTTCATCACTATCCTGTCGAATCAATTAAGAGCATGTTTACGATCTCGCGAGCCAGAGCGAGACAAGGCGTACTCGCCGTGTCACGTCTCGCGACGCGTAGCAGATCGTAAACAGCTTCTTAGGGGGTTTCACGTGAAACCGCGTTCACGCCGCGGTGTTGCGATGGAAGACGATCTTCTGCGGATTGCGGGTATAGGCGCAGAAACCGGGCTTGGGGCCCACCTTGGGATGGTTGCGGCAAGTATTGGGACGCCGCTCGTAAATGGCGCACAAGCGGGTTTTCTGATCCAGGTGCATGCAGTCGCCGTTGGCGCGCCGCGCCAGCGTAAACAGCTCGCGCTTGAAATTGAAGTGCTGGATCAGCCGCTGCTTTTCCAGCCGCTTGGCGATGTTCTTGATCGGTTCTTCCAGCTCGAACTCGTCCACCACGCCCATGCGCACCAGATCCGGCAGCCGCACTTCCACCGGCATGGAGCAGCAGCTGCCCATGCAGTCGTCGCACAAACCGTTCTTGTATTTGACCCAGGTGTCCAGGCGCTCGATGTCGGCCACGTTTGATTCCCCGTGCTGCCGGCGTGGCCGGCGATCATTTATTAAAGGATTGTTCCGGATAGGAAAAAAGGAAAGAGGCGCATTTTACGCGCCTCCCCGTCGCCGCAGCAATCGACGCGCCGGTCGTTTCAGACCGGCAAGCCAGCGCTCAAGACTGCGGACGCTGCTTGAAGAAGGTCAAGGGCGCGGTGTAGGGCACCTCGCTCGGCGGCGCCGCCTTCAGGATGTGCTTTTTCATCTTGCCCATCACATGCATCTCGCAGGGCCGGCATTCGAACTTCAGCGTGTAGGTTTCATTGCCGGACTTCAGCGTCATCGGATCGGCGCGCACCTGGCCCATCACCCCCTTCACGCCCTTGGCCTGCTTCGGACACAGATTGAAGGAGAAGCGCAGGCAATGCTTGGTGATCATCAGGCTGACCTCGCCCTCTTCCTGATGCGCCTCGTAGGCGGCGTCGATGAGCTCCACCCCGTGCTTGCGGTAGAACTGCCAGGCCAGATTGTTGTAGACATTGGCCAGATAGCTCAGCGTCTTTTCCGGATACGGCACCGGCGGCTCCAGCGCCGCCTTGCGCGGCTGGCGCGGCCAGGCCTGCAAGCGCGCGGCCTCCAGCCGGGCGATGGCGTCGCGGCGCAGCGCGTTGATCGCCGAGGCCGGCGCGAACCACGGCTGCGACAGCTGCAGCGTCACGTCGTGGGCGACGAACATGGTGTTGCCCAGCTTGCCCAGATTGTCGCGCAGGCCGGCCAGCGCCTTGTCGGCGTCCTTGGCCGGCTCTAGCGCCAGCGGGCTACAGGCGGAGGCGCTGACGCCGTCCTCGTCGGTGACGCTCAGCTCCAGGCCGTCGGCGGTTTCGGCCAGCGTCATCCACACCCCCACCTTGCGTTCGGCGGACTTCTTCAGCAGCGCCAGTTCCCAGGCGTGGTCGCGGTTGCGGCTGATGTCCACGCCCGGCTTGAGCCCGGCCAGCACCGAGGCGTCGTTGGGGAACACCCGCCACAGCAGTTCGCCGTCCGCGGTCTTGCCCACTTGCTGCACGGTGTTGGCCTGCACCCCCACCACTTCGCGCTTCTTCATGAAATTGATGCCGTCGCCGTTGCTCATGGTTTCGCGGCTGGCGATCTCCAGCCAGTCCGGCCCCACCTTGCTGACCACGCCCAGGCCGACGCCGACGAATTTGGGCGAATCGAAAGCGCCGATGTCGATCTTGCGACCGGTGGCGAAGTAATCGGTGCCGCCGCGATGGAAGGTCTTGTCCGGGTCCGGCGCGAAGAATATCTCGCTGTCGCCGCTGGAGGCGCGCGCCAGCTCCGGCCGCCGTTCGATGATCTCGTCCAGCAGCAGCCGGTAATGGGCGGTGATGTTCTTCACATAGGACACGTCCTTGTAACGGCCCTCTATCTTCAGCGAGCGCACGCCGGCGTCCAGCAGCGCCTCCAGGTTGGCGCTCTGGTTGTTGTCCTTCATCGACAGCAAATGCTTGTCGAAGGCCACCACGCCGCCGTCCTTGTCGGTCAGCGTGTACGGCAGCCTACAGGCTTGCGAGCAGTCGCCGCGGTTGGCGCTGCGGCCGTTGTCGGCGTGGCTGATGTAGCACTGGCCGGAGAAGGCCACGCACAGCGCGCCGTGGATGAAGTATTCGATGGTGGCGGCGTCGCCCACCGCGTCCGCCGCCTTGCGGATCAGCGGAATGGTCAGCTCGCGCGCCAGCACCACCTGGGAGAAGCCGGCGTCGGACAGGAAGCGCGCCTTTTCCGGCGTGCGGATGTCGCACTGGGTGGACGCGTGCAGCTGGATGGGCGGCAGGTCCAGTTCCAGGATGCCCATATCCTGGATGATCAGCGCGTCCACGCCGGCGTCGTACAACTGCCAGATCAGCTTGCGCGCCGGCTCCAGTTCGGCGTCGTGCAGGATGGTATTGAGCGTGGCGAAGATGCGCGCGTGGTAGCGGTGCGCAAACGCGGTCAGGCCGGCGATGTCCTCCACGCTGTTGCAGGCGTTGTGGCGCGCGCCGAAGCTGGGCCCGCCGATGTACACCGCGTCGGCGCCGTGCAGAATGGCCTCGCGGCCGATTTCGGCGGTCTTGGCGGGCGATAGCAACTCGATCTGGTGCGACAACAGGCTCATGGCGTTTCCTGACATTTAGTATAGGTGGCCGCACTGGGCGATGGCGGCCGCAAAGGGGCGGAATTATAACGGAATCATGGAGTTATAGGTAGAAATTTGCAGCAGCGGCTTTTAAGTTAAGTCCCAGGATCACGGCCTAGTCATGCCGCCGTCACATGCCGCGACTACACCTCCAAATAGTCAAAATCGGTTTTATGCAAGTAAAAACCAATTCGGAGAGCGTCATGTTCAACCGCTTGACCATCGCCCAGCGCCTCAGCGCGCTCGTCGCGGCCCTGCTGGCCATCACCGTCTTGATCAGCCTGTTTGGCCAGCACGCGCAAAAAGGCATACTCGACGACTTCGCCACCACCTACAACGACCGGGTGGTTTGCCTGAAGCAGCTGAAAACCGTGGCCGACAGCTACGCGGTGGGCATCGTGGACGGCGCGCACAAGCTGCATGCCGGCGCCATCGACGCCGCCGGCTTCCTCGGTGGCATCGACGCCGCGCAGGCGGCGCTGAAGAAACAATGGGGCGATTACCGCGCCACCTATCTGACCGCCGAGGAAAAAACCCTGGCCGATCAGGCCGAGACGGCGATGCGCCAGGCCGACGCCAGCGTGGCCCGGCTCAAAAGCCTGGCCCAGTCCGGCGACCGCGCCGCGATGCAGCTGTTCCTGGACAAGGAAATGTACCCGGCCATCGATCCCATCGCCAACCGCATCGCCGCGCTGATCGATTTGCAGCTGCGGGTGGCGGCGGAAGAATTCGCCAAGGCCCAGGAACGCGCCGCCGCCAGCCGCGCCGTCGCCATCGCTCTCTTGATCTGCGGCGTGGCGCTGGGCGCAGTCTTGTCGCTGATCATCATCCGCTCGCTGATGGCCGAGCTGGGCGGCGAACCGCGCGACGTGGTGGCGCTGACCGAGCGCATCGCCAACGGCGACCTCAGCCAGAGGCTGCAGGTCAAGGCCGGCGACCAGCACAGCGTGATCGCCTCGATGGCGCGGATGCAGAGCGGGCTGATCCGCATGGTGCGCGCCATGCAGCAGATCATCAGCCAGCTGAGCGCCAACGCCACCGAACTGGCGGCGGCGGCCGAGCAGGTGGCCGCCAGCGCGGAAGAACAGACCCGCGCCGCCTCCTCGATGTCGGCCTCGGTGGAGCAATTGTCGGTCAGCATCTGCTCGGTGGACGACAACACCACCGACGTGGCCACCGAATCCGTCTCCACCGGCGAGCTGGCCACCCGCGGCGAATCCATCATCGACCAAACCCTGCACACCATAGAATCCGTGGCCGACATGGCGCGCGCCTCGCAGGACCAGGCCGATCTGATGAGCAGCCGCTCGCAGCAGATCGCCAACGTGATCCAGGTGATACGCGACGTGGCCGACCAGACCAATCTGCTGGCGCTGAACGCCGCCATCGAGGCCGCGCGCGCCGGCGAACAGGGCCGCGGCTTCGCCGTGGTGGCCGACGAGGTGCGCAAGCTGTCCGAACGCACCGCCCAATCCACCTCCGAGATAGGCGCCAGCATCCGCGAAATGCTGGATAGCAGCGCCCACGTGGTGCAGAACATCCACCACACCGTGGACCATATGGAAGTGGGGCTGCAACAGGCCAGCGACGCGCGCGCCGCCATCACCGGCATCAACGACAAGGTGGCCAGGGTCAAGCAATCGCTGAGCGCGATCTCGGTATCCCTGCACGAACAGCAGGCCGCCGGCACCGGCATCGCCGCCAATGTGGAGAAAGTGGCGCAGATGTCCGAGGAGACCAGCGCCGCCGCCAGCCAGACCGCGGACTCCGCCAGCCAGATGGAACAGATGTCGCACGAGCTGCAATCCAGCATCAACTATTTCACTCTGCCGCAGGCCGGCCAAAGCCAGGGCGAAGAAACGCCGCTGCAAACCGGCCGTTCGCTGGCGGCCGCCAGCTGAAGCGCCGCTTACCTCCTCTCCGCACTTGGCCTGGCGCTTGCCAGGCTTTTTTTTAGTCTGGCAATGGCCGGTGGCCTATGGGCCAGCCGGAGGGGGCGCCCCCCGCAAGCACATGCTGCATTGCAGCAATGTCGATAAGCGAAAATCTTCCGCTCATGCGCCCGCTGTCGCGATTGAAAACGCATGGCTTCCCCAGCCAATCCTTCGTTGGCACTCCAAATCCCGTTCGGAAAAACAAAAAGTAGATGCCTTTCATTCGCATTCTGCGGCGATCTGGCGTCATGGCGCACTTATTTCCGACAAAACCATGTGCATGGCAGCATTGCAACAATATGACGAACTATTTTGCAATACCAATGAGATACCAATTGAGAACCAGTAAAAGACCAGATAGTTTTAGCGCAGGACATCCGACAGAGGTGTCGCCACGTGATTGGAGTGACTGAAATGCCTAAGCCGACCAAGCTTGCCCTACTGCTGTTGACCGCCCTGCCCTGTGTCGTCATGGCGGCGGAAGACTCGATTCCGACCAACGACACCTCGCCCACCCAGGGCGCGCCGGCCACCTACGAAGCGGTGGACGTCTACGACTTGATCACCAAGTCCGAAACCACCGTCAGCGCCATCTACTACGGCCGCAACCGTCAGGCGGACTGGCCCGCTCCGCCCAACGGCAAGAACCGCGACGACATCACCGTCAACGCGCTCAACCTGGGCCTGAACTTCCGTTCCGGCTACGCCTGGAACAAGCTGGGCTTCGACGCCGCCGCCCACGCCGCCATCCGCCTGGACAGCGGCAAGGGCTGGTCGGAAGTGCTGAACCACGACGTCAACGACAGCTCCCAGCCCGGCGGCGTGGACAAGAGCGCCGCGGTGCTGAGCCAGGCGGCGCTGAAATTCCGCCAGCACGAAGACGGCCAGGGCTTCTCCGCCCGCGCCGGCTACACCCCGATAGGCATCGGCACCCTGGGCACCTCCGGCGGCCTGCAATCCCACGCCTACCGCGGCGTGGAAATGAAATACAAGTTCGGCGACTTCGAAGTGGGCTACGGCTGGGCCGACCAGTTCCGCAACGAATGGGACACCCGCTTTCGCGACATGACCAACTCCTGGGAACAGGGCCGCAGCAACGGCAGCGCCGCCAAGCGCGTCGATTACGTCAACAGCCTGGGCTTCCGCTACGCGCCCAAGAACGGCTTCGTCGACGTGGGCGTGGGCGAAGGCAAGGACTACCGCCGCAACGCCCAGATCGCCGGCTCCTATTCCTGGCAGCTCAACGGCGACGACAAGCTGACCGCCACCGGCTACTACTTCACCGGCAAGTACCAGACCCAGCTCTCCGGCATCCAGAACCCCAAGAGCGAATACCACGCCAGCGGCAGCGTCAGCTACGCCACCAACGGCTGGACGCTGATGGGCGGCCTGGGCTACACCAAGGCCCCGGACTCCGGCGAACTGAACTTCCGCATGACGCCGTGGGGCAACAGCGACAACCGCAACTTCATCCAGACCTGGGGCCAGCTGGACGACTTCGTCTGGGACGGCACCACCGTCTACAAGCTGGGCGTCAACTACGACCTGGCCAAGGTGGGCGTGCCCGGCCTGACCGTGGGCCTGTCCGGCAACTACGCCACCGGGATGAAAAACCCGGGCAAGACCGACACCAAGGCGCACGAGGTGGACTTCAGCATCGGCTACAGCGTGCAAAGTGGCATGTTCAAGGGCGCCAGCATCGGCGTCTACCCGGCCTGGCTGCGCACCGACGGCTTCTACGGCAAATCCGACCGCAACGACGTCAAGGTGATCGCCTCCTACAGCAAGACCTTCTGATCCGCGCGGCCGGCCGGGGCGCTCCCTCCCCCGTCCGGCCGCCGGCTCACTGGCATTGAACTGGTCTCGCTTTCATTGACACCACTTCAATGCCACAATGCGGCAACAAGACATTCAAATAGCATAACATTGCACCCCGGCCGCCACGGTTGACGCCGACGTCGGCCCCCATGGAGAAACCATCATGAAACTCAACGCCTTCGCTCGCGCCGCCCTGCTCGCCGCCGGCTGCGCCGTCGCCCTGCCGGCGCTGGCCGCCGACAAACCGGTGCTGGAAGTGTGGACCATGAGCCTGTCGCCCAAGTTCGACGGCTACTTCAAGGATCTGGTCGGCAAATACAACGCCCAGAACCCCAATGTCGAAATCAAATGGACCGACTACCCCTGGGACGTGATCCAGTCCAAGTTCACCGCCGCCGTCGGCGCCGGCAAGCCGCCGGCCCTGGTCAACCTGAACGTGCCCTGGGCTTACGACTACAAGCAAAGCGGCCTGCTGCAGCCGCTGGACGGCGTGATCAACAAGGGCCAGTACGTGGACGGCGCGATCAAGGACGTCACTTTCGACGGCAAGGTCTACGCCTTCCCGCACTACAACGGCGCCAACGTCATCGCCTACAACGCCGAGCTGTTCAAGAAAGCCGGCCTCAACCCGGCCAAGCCGCCCAAATCGCTGGATGAACAACTGGCTTACGCCAAAACCATCAAGGCCAAGACCGGCGTCGCCGGCTTCGCCCCGGCGCTGGGCCCCACCAAGATCGAGGGCTTCCTGATCCAGAACGGCCTGCCCTTGCTCAAGGACGGCAAGCCGGTGTTCAACAGCCCGGCCCACGTGGCCATGCTGAAAAAACTGGGCGACGCCTACAAGTCCGGCGCGCTGCTGAAGGACAATCTGTTCGCCCAGGACAATTTCCAGGTATCCATCGCCGCCTACAACAGCGGCCGCATGGCGATGCTGGTCACCACCCCGGCCTCGCTGACCCGGGTGCGCGACGAAGCGCCCAAGCTCTACCAATCCACTCAAGTGGCGCCTGCGCCCATCGGCCCCACCGGCATCGCCGCCGGCGGCTGGATGTTCAACTTCGGCGTGGCGCGCAACGTCAACAAGGCGCTGCTGCCGGAGATAGGCAAGTTCGGCAACTACCTGACCAACGCCGACAACCAGCTCGCCTTCGCCAAACTGGCCGGCACCCTGCCCACCGCGCGCAAGGCTGCGCAGGATCCGTACTTCCAGAAAGTGGCCAATGACGCCGGCGCGGCGGAAAAAGCCGTAGGCGTCGCCGCCGCCAGCCTGGACAAGACCCGCACCATCTACCTGGCCGGGGTCAAGGACCCGGACGTGCTGTCCGCCCGCCTGGCCGCCGCGGTGGAAAAGGCCGTCACCGGCCGCCAGGATCCCAAGGCCGCGCTGGACGAGGCGGCGGCGTTCTGGAGCGGCAAGCTCTAAGAACCTGTTTACGATCTGCTGCGCGTCGTGAAACGTGACGCGGTGAGTACAGCTTCGAAATGCTCATGTACCACTCGTACATTCCGCTTTCTCAGCCGTTTTCGCCTTGTCTCGCCTTAGCTCGCGAGATCGTAAACAGGCTCTAAGTAAGCGCTTGACCGCGGCGGCGTCCTAGACCCCGCCGCCCCGCAACCCGCAGGCCGTCGCCGCATCCCGGCGCCGGCCTGCCGCTACGTCACAAGGTTCTGCCCATGCGCACCAAGACCACGCTGCAAGCCTATCTGTTCCTGGCCCCGGCGCTGCTGCTGATGCTGGCGTTCTCCTTCTGGCCGGTGGGCTTCGGCAGCTTCATCGCCTTTACCCAGTACAATCTGATCGACAGCCCGCGCTGGGTGGGCCTGGACAATTTCCGCGAGCTGTTCGCCGACGAGCTGTTCCTGGCCTCGCTGAAAAACTCCGCCGTCTACCTGCTGGTGGTGCCGGTGATCCAGGTCATCGCCATGCTGCTGGCGGTGCTGGTCAACAACCAGCTGCCGGCGATCAAATGGTTCCGCGCCGCCTACTACCTGCCGGTGGTCACCTCGGTATCGGTGATCGGCATCATCTGGAACTTCATGTACACCGAGGACGGCGTGCTCAACGCCGCGCTGCACTGGCTGCGGGTGATCAACGAGCCGGTGGGCTGGCTCAACGACGATCGCATCGCGCTGTTCGCGGTGATGTTCATCACCGTCTGGCGCGGCCTGGGCTGGTATATGGTGCTCTACCTGGCCGGCCTGCAGGCGGTGCCGGCCGACATCTACGAAGCCGCGCAGCTGGACGGCGCCAACGCCTGGCAGCGCTTCTGGCGCATCACCGTGCCGCTGCTGGCGCCCACCATCCTGCTGTGCTCGGTGATGTCGGTGCTGGCCGCGGTCAAGGCCTTCGAGGAGGTGCAGATCATGACCAAGGGCGGGCCGATGCAATCCACCTACACCGCGCTGTTCTACGCCTATGAGTTCGGCATCAAATCGCTGAACTTCGGCCGCGCGCTGGCCGCCAGCCTGGTGATGTCGGTGTTCTGCGTAGCCTTGGCCTGGTTGAACTTCCGCTATCTGCAGCCGCGCGAATCATAAGGAAACGCCATGCAAAATACCGCCACCCTCGCCGCGCCCGCCGCCCGCCGCCACAGCGCCCGGCTGAGCAAGCTGGCCGGCCGCGGCCTGCATTATCTGGTGCTGAGCCTGATCGCCCTGGTCACCGTCTACCCGTTCTGGTGGACGCTGGTCACCGCGCTGTCCACCGAGGGCGACGTGTTCGCCTTCCCGCCGCCCTTGCTGCCCAGCGCCCCCGGCCTGGACAACTTCAAGGAGGCGGTGTCCAGCATCGATCTGCTGGCCTTCTACAAGAACTCCGTCGTCATCGCGCTGGCCACCGTGGCCGGCACCCTGCTGGTCAGCGCGCTGGCCGCCTACCCGCTGGCGCGGATGCGCTTCCCCGGCCGCAAGCTGGTGTTCGGCGCCATCCTCGCCACCATGATCCTGCCCAGCGAAGTCAACTTCCTGGTCAACTTCATCACCGTGTCCAAGCTGCAGCTCACCGACAGCTACAGCGGCGTGGTGCTGCCCACGCTGGCCGGCGCGGTGGGCATCTTCCTGATGAAGCAGGCCTTCGAAGCCGTGCCGCAGGACTTGATCGACGCCGCCCGCGTCGACGGCGCCAGCGACTGGCAGATTTTCTGGAAAATCATGCTGCCCTTGTCGCGCCCGGCGCTGGCGGCGCTGACCATACTCACCATGGTGTCGGCGTGGAACCAATACATCTGGCCGTCCATCGTGATGTCCAGCCCGGACAAATTCCCGCTGTCGGTGGGCGTGCTCTACCTGTCCGGCGCCTTCAGCTTCAAGACCCGAGTGGTGGCCGCCGGCGCGGTGCTGACCGTGCTGCCCATCCTGCTGGTCTTCCTGTTCACCCAGCGCTACTTCCTGCGCGGATTCGATGGAGCCGTCAAATGAGCGATACCCTGCAACAACTGGCCGGCCAGGCGCTGATGGTGGACGTGGCCGGCCCGCGCCTGGGCGAGGAGGAAGCCGCCTTCCTGCAAGAATTGGGCGCGCGCGCCATCTGCCTGTTCCGCCGCAATGTGCCGGACGAGGCCAGCATCCGCCGGCTGATCGCCGATCTGCAATGTGCGCTGGGCGAAGACATCCTGATAGGCATGGATCAGGAAGGCGGCGCGGTGATGCGCACCCTGTTCCTGCCGACGGCGCCGTCGGCGATGGCTCTGGGCGCGGTGGACGACGCCGAACTGGCCGAACAAGTGGGCGCCGCGGTGGCGCGCGGCCTGGCCAGCCTGGGCGTGAACTGGAATTTCGCCCCGGTGCTGGACCTCAACAACAACCCCGCCAATCCGGTGATCTCGGAACGCTCCTTCGGCGAAGACCCGCTCAAGGCGACGCGGCTGGCGCGCGCCTGGATCAGCGGCCATCTGTCCGAGGGCGTGGCCTGCTGCGTCAAGCACTTCCCCGGCCACGGCGACACCCACACCGACTCCCACCTGGACCTGCCGGTGGTGGACAAGCCCAAGGCCGAGCTGCGCGATTACGAGCTGTCGCCGTTCGCGGCGCTGGCTGGCCTCACCCCCGGCATGATGAGCGCCCACATCCGCTTTCCGACGCTGGACGCGGACTGGCCGGCCACGCTGTCGCCGGCCATCCTGCAGCAACTGCTGCGCGAGCAGCTGGGCTACCAGGGCGTGATGATCACCGACGGCATGAATATGAAAGCCATCCGCGAGCGCTGGGGCCAGGCCCAGGGCAGCGCTCAGGCGCTGGCCGCCGGCGCCGACCTCAGCCTGGTGCTGCAATTCCAGGACGAAATGAAGGAGAGCAAGCAGGCCTTGATAGACGCCGTCGCCGCCGGGCGGCTGAGCGAGGCGCGGCTGCGGGAAGCGGCCGCGCGCGTGGACGCGCTGATCCGGCGCTACCCCAGCCGTCAGCGCGATTACGACCCGGCGCAGCGCGCCGCCGACGCCGAATTGTTCGCCGACACCTGGCGCCGCGCACTGACCGCCCACGGCCAGCCGCAACGGCCGCCTGCCGGCGCCACGCTGCGCCTGGTGGTGCAAGACCAGGCGCCGTCCGACGGCGTGTCCGAGGCCGGCCTGTCCGCCGACGCGCTGGTTACTCGGCTGATCGCCCAGCTGTCGCGCCGCTTCAGCCTGGAAGTGATCCGCTACCAGCGGCGCGAGGAACTGGACTGGCGCCGGCTGCCTCAGGACGGCCGCTACACCGTGGTCGCCTCCACCACCCGCGGACGCTACGGCGCGCGCGAGCGCGCCGAATGGCGGCCGGACCTGCACCTGGCCTTGTGGAACCCCTACGCCGCCGCCGATCTCGACGCGCCGGCGCTGATCAGCTACGGCTTCGCCGACGCGGCGCTGGACGCCGTCGCCCAATGGCTGTCCGGCGAGATAGAAGCCACGGGCGCGCTGCCGGCGCGCTTGCAATAAAAGGACTCGATATGGCCCACCTCAAGCTCAGCAATATTAAAAAAGTCTACGACGACGGCAACGCGGTCATCCACGGCGTGGACCTCGCCGTCCGCGACGGCGAATTCATGGTCTTCGTCGGCCCATCCGGCTGCGGCAAATCCACGATGATGCGCATGATCGCCGGCCTGGAAGACATCAGCGCCGGCGAACTGTGGATAGGCGGCCAGCTGGCCAACGACATCCAGCCGTCCAAGCGCGGCGTGGCCATGGTGTTCCAGAGCTACGCGCTCTATCCGCACATGACGGTGCGGGAAAACATGGCCTTCGGCCTCAAGCTGGCCGGCAAAAGCAAGCAGGACATCGCCGCCGCCGTGCACCGCGCCGCGCTGACCCTGCAGATCGAACACCTACTGGACCGCAAGCCCAAGGCCCTGTCCGGCGGCCAGCGCCAGCGCGTGGCCATAGGCCGCGCCATCGTGCGCAAACCGGAGGTGTTTCTGTTCGACGAACCGCTGTCCAATCTGGACGCCGCGCTCAGGGTGCAGATGCGCATCGAGCTGGCGCGGCTGCACAAGGAATTGGGCAGCACCATGATCTACGTCACCCACGACCAGGTGGAGGCGATGACCATGGGCGACCGCATCGCCGTGTTCAACGCCGGCCGCATCGAACAGGTGGGCACGCCGCTGGAGCTGTACCAGCGCCCGGCCAACCGCTTCGTCGCCGGCTTCATCGGCTCGCCCAAGATGAACTTCCTGCCGGCGACCATCGTCGCGAACGGCCCGGACGGCCTGACGCTGGAACTGCCCGGCGGCCAGCGGCTGAGCCTGCCCTTCCAGGGCCGAGCCGGCGACGCCGCCACCCTGGGCGTGCGCGCCGAACACCTGCGCTTCGCCGACGCCGGCGTGGCGGCGACGGTGCAGTTGGTCGAACACCTGGGCGATGTGCAGATCGTCTACGTCCAGGCCGACGGCGTGACCGAGCCCATCGCCGTCAAACTGGGCGGCCAGGACAGCGCGCCGCCGGCCGGCAGCGCCTGCCGCCTGGCGCTGGACGCCGAGCACTGTCATCTGTTCGACGCCCGGGACCAGGCGCTGCCCCGGCTGGCGGCGCAGCCGCAGGCCCAGGCCGAGACGGTGTAAGCAGCTGGGACGAACAAACAAAAAGGACGCTATTGCGTCCTTTTTCATTTATCCACAGGGAAAGCCGGACCAGCCGATTTATCCACAAATAGAAGCCGCCGAGCAAGGTTGCGCGACGATCACCGGCTGAGGAACCGGCTCGCTCAACTTATCCACAGACCAAGACCTTCACGCCACCTTATCCACAGCAGCCAACTCAAAGCGGGTCCGCGCCGCGTCCAGCTCGAAACGGACCAGTCGTCCAGCATGCGGCCGCAGCTGCTCGGCCAGCCAATCCATGCCGGCCCCGCCGGAAGGAAACCCCTTGTCCGGCCGCTCGCTGACGAAAACCACGTCGCGGCTGCCGGCGTCCAGCTTGAACAGGTCCGACTCCAACCAGTTCAGGCAACGGCACACCACCTTTCGTTCCCCGTTCAGCCATACCGCCTCGCCCGGCTGCGGCGTTTCCGTCTGGTCCCGCCCCAAGGGCAGAAAAGGCTCGTCGCCGGCGGCCAGGTCCAATTGCAATACGCCGCCCAGCTTAGCGATGTCCTCGCCGCCAAACGGGCTCAGGCTGAGCAAGGACGCCTGGTTGTACAAATCCACCAGCGGCAGGATGCTGCGCAGCTTGTCCTTCTGCGCCGCCTTGACCAGGTATTCCAGCGAACAGCGCGCCTTCTTGTCGCCGGGCAAGTCCTTGTACAGCTGTTTCCACGCTTGCAGCAAGGCGTCCAGATCGCGCTCCGGCTCCGGCAGCGCGGGCAGCCGCGCCGGCAAGGCGGCTGCGTTTATATCCAGCGCGATCAGGCCGCTGACCTGGAGTTGCGGCAGGCGGGACAATAAGGCGGGGCTCAGGGCAATCTGCATCGTCGGGCTTTCCACGGTTGAATCCGCTCCAGCATAGGCCCGCCGCGGTCAAAGGGGAAACGCGTTTTTTTGCTGGGGTATTAGTGAAACTGAATCCATTATGATTTCTGGCTTCCCATTCAATAAAAACCATTACTGACAACAAATAAAACATCATTAAAAACAAGCAAAGCATTAATTATTTTTAATGTATTTATTTTTTTATATAAACGCAATGGAATGCAAATAGAAATACTAGTCTTTAAGCCAGTTGCCGGTGCCTACCATTAAATAAATCATCATTATTTTTAAATAATTAGGGGTGCAATCATGGGAACTTGGCATCAAGTTGCACTGGATGGGAGTGTGAGCAAAAACGGTGGGGTATTGAAAGCCACCAGCACGGTCGCCTGCGACAATATAAAAGTTGGTCAGACCGGAGATATTGTCGAATACCCGGACGGCAGCACCGCCATCGTCACCGCTGGCTGCGGCTACGCTTTTTATAACAAGGAAACCGGCAAGTCGCTGGCGCTGATAGGCAGCCCACTCAGCAACGGCGACATGATCCACTCAGGCCCAGCCAATGGCTTGCGCTTCCTTGATGAACACGAAGGGAAACCCACCCCCGGCTTCTTGGACCCTGACTGGAGGCCGAGCCTTGTCAAAGAGATATAACTGCTGTCTTGGGGCAAGCACCACCGCCGGCGGCGTCATCGTAGCCGCCAGCGGGCAAGGACGCATCGAAGGCAGGGAACTGGCCGTTGAAGGCGATCCCATTCACTGCCCGGCCTGCAACCGCCTTGGCCGCATTATCTGCGTGCCGCCGCGGACATCGGAAATCTGGCATGGCAAACAAGCCGCGCTGGAGGGCGATCTGTGCATCTGCCAGTGCGACCCGCCACCCAAACTGATCGCCAATCAAAATCTGAAAAGCAATTCGACCGACGAAGGCGAACCTCCGCCTCCGCCGCCTGGATATGCAGCAGCGCGGGACTATGTCTCGCCCTACCGCTTCGAAATCCAGTACCAACTGGTCAGCGAGACAACAGGCAAGCCGCAAGTGGGCATGCCATATCGCATAGACCTGCAAGACCATACCTTCAGAACCGGACTGACGGATTCACTGGGCATGACCCAACTCATCGTCAGCACTATGTGCATGAATTCAACCTTGACGGCACCCTACCATGACGACCATACAGAGACCTTTGATGGCGAGATCGGAAGCGACTCCTGTTGTAGTGACGATTCCTGAACCAGAACTCAGCGGCATGGCCTGGGTGGAGCGCTATCCAGGCAGCAACAGCCTCTCGGAGCTGGAACCAGCCTTCCAAGCCAATGTTCGGGCTTTTATTGAGGCATTGAAAGCGGCAGGTGCAACTGTGCAGGTAGCATCGACCTATAGGCCTGAGAAACGGGCTTATCTGATGCACTGGAGTTACCAAATTGCTAAAAAGAAAATTAAACCCAATAAGGCCGTTCTTCGTATAGACGTACCAATCTTGTGGGATCACAGTGATGATACGAAATCTATCGAAGCAGCCACCGCAATGTCAAAATATTTCAAGACACTTCATCTAGGTACTAATCCGGCTTTGCGCACTAGGCATACTACCCGCCAAGCTATTGATATGAACACTACTTGGACAGGTGATTTAACAATAGCCAATAAAGATAGTTCTGTTGTAACTATTAAAACTGAGCCACGCACTGGCATGAATAAGGAGCTACATGCAGTCGGTGCCACCTACGGTGTCGTTAAATTTAAATGGGGCATAAAAGATAGACCACATTGGTCTTCAGACGGAAGGTAAATTATGAAGCACATACTAATCTTTGTGATGCTACTGTCTAGTAGCACATATGGCGGTGCTTTAACAAATAAAGACGTCAAGCGCTTTGTTGAGAACGCAGAGATTTGTCAGCACTTGGTTGGCGAGGTTTCTGAGACTAGCGATATGACGATGATTAATGATGCCAATAAAGCATGTGAACAAGCCAAAAAACAGCGAAAGCTATTACTTAAAAAATATAGTAAAGACAGAGAAGTGATAAAAACCATCAGAGAATTTGATGAAACACTTGCTCCAAAATACTGAAGTCAAATAAAAACCACATAAATTTTTTACATACCATGGAATGGCATTTCCATTTATTGACATGAAAAAAATTCTCGCTATTTTTATAACGCTTTCTAACAGCCTCTATGCTAGCAACCTCAACAATAAGGACGTAAAAATCTTCATAGATAATGCTGAAACCTGTGAACATTTGTCAGGTGAGATATCCGGCGATAATGATGCTCGTCAACGCGAAGTTATTCGGGATTTGAATAAATATTGCAATCGTGCAATCAAGCAACAAAAGCGCTTGCTAATAAAATATAAGGCAGACCCTGACGTGATGGCTGAATTAAAGAAATGGAATGAAGTATTCGGTATTGTGGAATGAAGCGGCTTGCCAATACTCGCCTCCCCTGAACACACTGGCTTGGATGCGGTGGATAAAAGCCGAATATAACTATCGCTGTGGATAAGAACAGCGCGTAGCTGAGCATCGTCAGCTTCTAAAGCAGCAGGCTGCAAATCAAGCAAGCCGGGCGCAAACACCAAGCCCGGCGCCATGGCCGGGCATAAACCGCATTGGCGCGGGCTCAGTGGATGGAGCCGCCCATCTTGCCGTCCGCGTCCAGGAATTCGGCGGCGCTGAGCACCGCCTCTTCCAGCAGCGAGAAGAAGCCGGCCCAATACTCGCCCTCCGGCCCTTCCGCGGTGAAATCGGCGTATTCCGCCATGCGCGCCAGCAAGGAATCCTCGGCAGCGCAGGGATGGTGAGCCACGTGTTCAATGTAATGGCCGGCGAACTCGCGGCCCATTCGGTATGCCTCTTGCTCGCCGGCGCCGGCCGGCACCGCCGCGCAGTACAGACGCAAACGCGGCGGCAGGCAGACGGCGAAGGCGGGTTCCTGCAGCGACTCCGCCTGGTCGGCGGAATGCTCATGGCGACGAAATGGACGTTTTACGGACATAAGGCCTCCCATCGGTCTTGCTGCGCGCCTGGCTTCAGGCTAGGAGAGCACAGAGTAGCAGCTTTGGCGCGACAAGGCCCGCGCAGGGTGGAGCGAGCCGGCCGAAATAGCGGGCAAGGGGCGCTCAAGCCGGGCCGCGGGCCCGCTCTGTGGATGAATCCCACTTTCCGCTCCGGCTGTGGATAAATCCGCTAAAGCCCGTTTTGGCCGGCAAAGACAAAGCCCGGCGCAAGGCCGGGCTGTTCTGGGTGGAAACCGCGTCAACTCAGGCGGTCAGCCTTTGCTCGCGCGCGGCGCTCTGGCCCAGCAACCAGGCGTCGATCACCTCGGCGGCGTGCGCCGGCAGGTGCAGCTTGAGCTTGGAACGGCGCCACAGAATGTCCTCGCTGCGCGTCGCCCATTCCTCGTCCGCCAGATAGCGCAGCTCGGCTTCGTACAAGCCGGGCAGCAGTTCCGCGCCCAATTGCTCCAGGCCGGCGGCCGCGCCGATCAGCTTGGCCACGCGGGTGCCGTAAGCGCGCGCCCAACGGCGCGCCAGCGCTTCCGGCAGCCACGGATGCTGTTGGCGCAGGCCTTGCAGGAAACGCTCGAAATCCGCGCCCGGCATGTCGCCGCCCGGCAGCGGCGCGTCGGCGGTCCAGGTGGTCTTGCCATTGCCCAGCAACGGCGCCAGCTTGTCCACCGCCTCTTCCGCCAGCTTGCGGAAGGTGGTGATCTTGCCGCCGAACACCGACAGCAGCGGCGCGCCGTCCAGGTCCATTTCCAGCGAGTAGTCGCGGGTGACGCTGGCGGCGTTGCTGGCTTCGTCGTCCAGCAGCGGGCGCACGCCGGAGTAGGTGGACAGCACGTCGGCCGGGCTGATCTGGGTCTGGAAGTAACGGTTGCTCATCTGGCACAGGTAGGCCACTTCCTGATCGTCTATCGCCACCTTGGCCGGATCGTCGCGGTATTCCACGTCGGTGGTGCCGATCAGGGTGAAATCCTGCTCGTAGGGGATCGCGAAGATGATGCGCTTGTCCGGGTTCTGGAAGATGTAGGCGTAGGGGTGGTCGAACAGTTTCTTGACCACGATGTGGCTGCCCTTGACCAGGCGGATGGATTTGCTGGACGGCAAGGCCAGCGTGTCCTTGATCAGGCTTTCCACCCACGGGCCGGCGGCGTTGACCAGCGCGCGGGCGCGCACCTGGCTGCGGCTGCCGTCTTCGGCCTGCAGCTCGCACAGCCAGTATTCGCCGTCGCGGCGGGCGCCGACGCAGGCGGTGCGGGTCAGCACCCGCGCGCCGCGCTCGGCGGCGTCCTTGGCGTTGAGCACCACCAGCCGCGCGTCCTGCACCCAGCCGTCGGAATAGACGAAGCCGCGCTTGAACGCCGGCTTGATCGGCTGGCCGGCCGGATGGCTGGTGAAACTGACGGTTTCGGAGCCGGGCAGCACTTCGCGGCGCGCCAGGTGGTCGTAGAGGAAGAGGCCGCAGCGTATCATCCATTCCGGACGCTGGTTCTTGTCGTGCGGCATCACGAAGCGCAGCGGCCAGATGATGTGCGGCGCGGCCTTGAGCAGCACTTCGCGCTCTTGCAGCGCTTTGCGCACCAGGCCGAATTCATAGTATTCGAGATAGCGCAGGCCGCCGTGGATCAGCTTGGTGCTGGCGGAGGAGGTGTGCGAGGCCAGATCGTCCTTTTCGCACAGCATCACCGACAGGCCGCGTCCGGCCGCGTCGCGCGCGATGCCGGCGCCGTTGATGCCGCCGCCGATCACCATCAGGTCGTAAATCTCCACTGCCATCTTTCGCCTCTTCCTTCCAGGGGACCCAGTTCGAGTCGTTGTTCCCTCGCCCGCGCGCATCCGCGCGCCGACGATGCCATCCTACCCAGAATAATTATAAACGAACAAAAATACAACATTTCGCTTTCGTTTTTACGTTGTTAGCACGCGATTTTGTCTTTTTAACTGCTTAAACGCGGAAATACACAAAAAAACAGGCGGCAACCAGGGTCGCCGCCTCGTAAAGCGCCCGGCAGCGCCGGGCCCTGCGGGATCTAAACTCGGTTCAAGACGGCGTCCTGGCCGCGTCCGTGCCAGGTGGTCAGCGCCAACAGCACGATGGCGGCGACGCAAGAGCCCACCATCAGCATGAAGCCGCCGTCCCAGCCAAAGTGATCGACGGTGTAGCCGACCACCGCGTTGGCGGCCACCGAGCCGCCCAGGTAGCCGAACAGGCCGGTGAAGCCGGCGGCGGTGCCGGCGGCTTTCTTCGGCGCCAGCTCCAGCGCGTGCAGGCCCACCAGCATCACCGGGCCGTAGATCAGGAAGCCGATGGCGATCAGCGCCAGCATGTCCACGGTGGGGTTGCCGGCCGGGTTCAGCCAGTACACCACGGTGGCCACGGTCACCAGGGCCATGAACAGCATGCCGGTGGCGCCGCGGTTGCCCTTGAACAACTTGTCGGACATCCAGCCGCACAGCAGGGTGCCGGGAATGCCGGCCCATTCGTACAGGAAGTAGGCCCAAGACGATTTATCCACCGAGAAGTGCTTGACCTCTTTCAGATAGGTGGGCGCCCAGTCCAGCACGCCGTAGCGCAGCAGGTAGATGAAGACGTTGGCGAAGGCGATGTACCACAGCAGCTTGTTGGGCAGGATGTATTTCTTGAAGATGTCGCGCGCGCTCAGTTCTTGCTCGTGGCTGGCGTTGTAGTCTTCCGGGTAGTCGTTCTTGTAGGCCTCCACCGGCGGCAGGCCGCAAGACTGCGGGGTGTCGCGCATGGTCAGGTAGGCGAAGATGGCCACGCCGATGGCGGCGGCGGCCGGCACGTAGAAGGCGGCGCGCCAATCGTTGAACCAGCCCATGCCCAGGATGAACAGCGGACCGATCAGACCGCCGCCCACGTTATGCGCGCAGTTCCAGATCGACACGATGCCGCCGCGCTCCTTCTGCGACCACCAGTGCACCATGGTGCGGCCGCTGGCCGGCCAGCCCATGCCCTGGAACCAGCCGTTGAGGAACAGCAGCACGAACATGATGCCGACGCTGGAGGTGGCCCAGGGGGCGAAGCCCATCAAGAGGAAGACGGCGGCGGACAGGATCAGGCCGACGCTGAGGAAGACGCGGGGATTGGAACGGTCCGACACCGCGCCCATCAGGAATTTGGAAATGCCGTAGGCGATGGCGACGCCGGACATGGCGAAGCCCAGGTCGCCGCGCGAATAGCCTTGCTCCACCAGGTAGGGCATGGCCAGCGAGAAGTTCTTGCGCACCAGGTAATAACCGGCGTAGCCGATGAAGATGCCGAGGAAGATCTGCCAGCGCAGTCTTCGATACAAGCTGTCTTGCTCAGAGGAGGGCAATAGCGGCTGATGCGCCGCCGGACGGAACATGCTGATCATGGGAACACCTCATTTTTTAGTGTGGCAACTACGGTCCGCTCTGCGTCGGCTCCGGATTACAAACGCGGCGGCTAAAGCGCCGCCGCGCGAAAACTGCGGCCGGCTCCAAAGAACCGGCCAGGCATCACAGGGTATAGGCCAGGGCCGCCAGCGCGCCGCCGATCAGCGAGCCCACCACCGGCACCCAGGCGTAGCCCCAGTCGCTGTCGCGCTTGCCGGGAATCGGCAGGATGGCGTGCATGATGCGCGGCGCCAGATCGCGCGCCGGGCTCATCGCGTAGCCGGTGGTGCCGCCCAGCGACACGCCGATGCCCAACACCAGCAGCGCGACAGGCAGCGCGTCGATGGCTCCCAGCGACATCTTGGGCGCCACCATGCTGAGGATGGCGAACACCAGCACGAAGGTGGCGACGATTTCGGACACCAGATTGCCCGGCAGGCTGCGGATGGCCGGGCCGGTGCAGAAGGTGGCCAGCTTGGTGTCGGCGCAATCGGTGCTGTCGAAGTGCTTGCGGTAAATCAGCCACATCAGGCCGGCGCCGCTCATGCCGCCCAGCATCTGTGCCAACACGTAGCCGGGCACTTTGTCCCAAGGAAACTTGCCGGCCACCGCCAGCGCCACCGACACCGCCGGGTTCAGGTGGGCGCCGCTGATCGCCGCCACGCTGAACACGCCGACGAAGACCGCCATCGCCCAGCCGAAGGCGATAACGATGAGGCCGCTATTGTGGCCCTTGGTGTTTTTCAGCAGCACATTGGCCACCACGCCGTTGCCCAGCAGCACCAGCAAGGCGGTGCCGATGAATTCGCCCATTAAAGGATTCATGATCGTTTCTTCCGGATAAGGAGTGCGTCCGCCGCGCCCTGGCGGCGGAGCATATCAGTCGTCGCGTCCAAGACGGACCCTTGCGTCAAGCCTGTTCGTCGTCGGCCCAGACCTTGGCGGCGTTCACCGCGCGCCGCCAGCCCTTGACCTTGCCGGCCACTTGCGCGGCTTCCAGCCGCGGCTTGAAGCGGTGGTCCAGTTGCCACTGGCCCTGCACGTCTTCGACGTTCTTCCAGTAGCCGACGGCGAGGCCGGCCAGATAGGCGGCGCCCAGCGCGGTGGTTTCGGTGATCCTTGGGCGCACCACGTCCACGCTCAGGATGTCGGACTGGAACTGCATCAGCAGCTCGTTGACGGTGGCGCCGCCGTCCACGCGCAATTCGGCGATGTCCAGGCCGGCGTCGGCCTCCATCGCCTTGAGCACGTCCATGGTCTGGTAGGCGATGCTGTCCAGCGCCGCGCGGGCGATGTGGGCGGCCTTGGTGCCCAGGGTGGCGCCTACGATGGTGCCGCGCGCGTTCGGGTTCCAGTGCGGCGCGCCCAGGCCGGCGAAGGCCGGCACCAGGTAGACGCCGTCGCTGTCGGCCACTTCCTGCGCCAGCGGACCCACGTCGGCGGAATGGCGGATGATGCCCAGGCCGTCGCGCAGCCATTTGACCACCGCGCCGCCGATGAAGATGGAGCCTTCCAGCGCGTACTGCACCTTGCCGTCCACCTTCCAGGCGATGGTGGTCAGCAGATTGTTCTTGGATTCGATCGGGGCGTCGCCGGTGTTCAGCATCATGAAGCAGCCGGTGCCGTAGGTGTTCTTCACCATGCCGGGGCGAGTGCATTGCTGGCCGAACAAGGCCGCCTGCTGGTCGCCGGCCACGCCGGCGATCGGGATTTCCACGCCCAGGTGCGCGGCGTGGGTGTGGCCGTAGACTTCGCTGGAGCTTTTCACCTCCGGCAGCATGCTGGCCGGCACGCCCATGATGTCCAGCAGCTCCGCGTCCCATTCCAGGGTGTGGATGTTGTAGAGCATGGTGCGCGAAGCGTTGGACACGTCGGTGACATGCACCTTGCCGTGGGTGAAGTTCCAGATCAGCCAGCTGTCCACGGTGCCGAAGGCCAGCTTGCCGTCGCGGGCGCGTTCGCGCGCGCCCGGCACATTGTCCAGAATCCACTTGATCTTGCTGCCGGAGAAATAAGCGTCCACCAGCAGGCCGGTCTTGGAGCGGATCAACTCGCCCAGGCCGCGCCCCTTCAATTCATCGCAGAACTCGGCGGTGCGGCGGTCCTGCCAGACGATGGCGTTGTACACCGGGTGGCCGGTCTCGCGGTCCCACACAATGGTGGTTTCGCGCTGATTGGTGATGCCGATGGCGGCGATGCTGCGGCCGTCGATGCCGGCCTTGGCCACCGCCTCGGCCGCCACGCCCACCTGCCCGCCCCAGATTTCCTGCGGATCGTGTTCCACCCAGCCCGGCTGCGGGTAGATCTGACGGAATTCCTTTTGCGCCAGCGACACGATGTCGCCGCTGCGATTAAACAAAATGGCGCGAGAACTGGTGGTGCCTTGATCCAAGGCCAACACGAATTGATCCTGCATAGGGTTTCTCCTGTTCAGCCGGTGGGCGGCCTAGTGTCTGTTCGTTCGTTGCATGCGGCGGCGGATGCCGGTTCTGGACCGTGCTCCATCGCTCAAGTTATTGATAATGTTTCTTTTTGTACTTATGACGTTCGTTTTATTTTCGAGCCATTCTAGGCCCCGGCCCAAGCTTGTCAATCGTTCTTCGTAAAAAAATCTTAATATCGCGACTTTCCACACCGCCCCAATCCATGCTGCAAAGCAATAAAGACAAGGATTTAGCGCCTGTAGCGCCCCACTACAAATGATGCCGTTTCAGCAAGTTATCGAGCAAAAACCCTATGTTGCAGCGCATTGAGCACCAGGATTCTCCACTGACTCTGTGTTGCAACAAAGTTTTTGTCTTTATCTGGAGATAAAATGACAATGCTCTGGTCCCAAGATCCACCCTGGGCTAGCGTTTCGGCGCCCCGTCCCGCTTGCCGCCAAAGAGAGTAAAACGCGCAAAAAACGAACATTCACCTCGGCCGCGTGGCGGGATTCGCACACAGATCGCGCATTTTCCGGCCCTCCGCGCCGCCGGCCTTACGTAGTCAAGCCGCTACAGCCCGACTGTGGCAGCATGACAGACAGTTCCATCAAGCGCGGCGCAGCCTAGATGGAAAGACACACGGATGTGATTGGCAAAACAACACCGCCCATGCCCGGCCGCGCGCGACGCCGCGGCCGGACCGGGCATAAAGGACTGTCATGCTTCGCAATACCAAAATCCTCGCCACGCTGGGCCCGGCGTCCAGCACGCCCGAAATCATCCTGGAACTGGCCCGCTCCGGCGTGAACGTGTTCCGCCTCAATATGAGCCACGGCAATCACGACGACCACCGCGCGCGCCTGGCCTCCATTCGCGCCGCCGAAGCCGCCGTCGGCCGTCCCTTGGGCGTGTTGGTGGACCTGCAAGGACCCAAGCTGCGCATCGGCCAGTTCGCCGTGCCGGCGACGGTGAACACCGGCGACAAATTCGACTTCGTGCTGGACGAAGTGGACGGCGACGCCCAACGCGCCAGCCTGCCGCATCCGGAAGCCTTCGCCGCGCTCAAGCCCGGCCACCGCATCCTGGTCAACGACGGCAAATTGGCGTTTCACGTGGAACAAGTGGAAGAACGCCGCATCGCCACCCGGGTGGAAGTGGGCGGCGAATTGTCCAGCCGCAAGGGCTTCAATCTGCCGCAAACCATCTTGCCGCTGTCAGCCATCACCGATAAGGACAGGCTGGACGCCGAATTCGCGCTGAAGGAAGGCGCGGACTGGCTGGCGCTGTCCTTCGTGCAGACCGCCAACGACGTGCGCGAGCTGCGCGAACTGGTGGGCCAGAAACTGGGCATCGTGGTCAAGATCGAAAAACCGTCGGCGGTGGACGAACTGGACGCCATCACCGAACTGGCCGACGCGGTAATGGTGGCGCGCGGCGATCTGGGCGTGGAGCTGCCGCCGGAAGACGTGCCGGTGGTGCAGCGCCGCATCGTCCACCAGTGCCGCCACCTGGGCCGCCCGGTCATCGTCGCCACCCAGATGCTGGAATCGATGATCACCGCGCCCACCCCCACCCGCGCCGAGGCCAACGACGTGGCCACCGCGGTTTACGAGGGCGCCGACGCGGTGATGCTGTCGGCGGAAACCGCCGCCGGCCAGTTCCCGCTGGAAGCGGTGCGCATCATGGACCGGGTGATCCGCCGCGTGGAAAGCGCGCCGGATTACCGCCGCGTGATGGCGCTGGACTACAGCGCCGCCGACGCGCCGGACCGCGCCGACGCCATCGCCGCCTGCGTGCGCAAAGTGGGTTCGCTGCTGCCGGTCACCGTGTCCGCCGCCTTCACCACCAGCGGCTCCACCTGCCTGCGGCTGGCGCGCGAGCGCCCGCACACCCCCATCCTCGGCATCTCGCCGCGGCTGGACACCGCGCGCCGGCTGACCCTGGTCTGGGGCGTGGTGGCCTACAACGGCCCGGACGCGGAAAACCTGGAAGACATGGTGGTGAAGACCACCTTCGCCGCCACCAAGCTGGGCCTGGCGGAGCAAGGCAAACCGATGGTGATCATCGCCGGGGTGCCGTTCGGCACGCCGGGCACCACCAATCTGCTGCGCATCGTCTACCCTTGAGCGCCGACTAAACGTCAAAACAAACGGAACCCTCGGGTTCCGTTTTTGTTTGCCCGCCGCCGGCCGCGACAGCGGCTATGCTTAGCTGATCAGCACGCACCGGATTCGCCTCGATGACCGCTAGCATCCGCCGCCTCGGCCTGACTTTGCTGCTGCTATGCGCTAGCCTGGCCGCGCCCTGCCGCGGGCAGGAAGCGGAAACCCTGACCGTGGCGGTGGACGCCAACGCGCCGCCGTTCATGTACGGTGAGAACGAGCGGGTCGGCGGCCTGTACCCGCGCCTGGTCAGCGCCGTCTGCGACAAGGCCGGCATCCCCCATGCCTTTCGAGCGCTGACCTGGCGCCGCGCGCTGTTCGAACTGGACCGCAACGCGATGGCGGCCGCCGGCATCTACAAAACCGTCAACCGCGAACAACGCTACGACTTCAGCCTGCCGCTGTACCAGGAGCGCATCGTGGTGGTCTATCTCCGACAGCGCCCGATCGAATTCCGCGGTCTGGCCGATCTGGACAATAAGCGCGTCGGCGTGATGGCCGGCTGGAGCTACGGCGACGAATTCGACCGCGCCCGCGCCGACAAGCGCTTCATCGCCTACGACGGCGATTCCGACCGCCAGAACCTGCAACTGCTGCAGCGCGGCAATCTGGACGCGGTGCTGGCGATACAGGAAGCAATGGACGCCAGGATGCAAAACGGCGCCTATTCCAACCTGGCGATAGCGCCGGCCATCCTGGCCAGCAAGGCCACTTACCTCGCCATCAACAAAACCTCGCCCCAGCTGCCGCTGCTGCAACGCTTCAACCAGGCTTTGGAGAAAATGCGCCAGGACGGCAGTTATCAACAGCTGGTGAAGCAATTCTTCGCCGGCCAGAGCAAGCCCTGAGAACCGGGCCACACGCCGCCATCCCGCACCAGGCCCGCCCTCCTTCCCGCTCGCGCGGCGACTGAATCCGCGCGAGCTTCATCCCCGCGCAAAACGGATTTTGTTATAGTCATCCACTTGTCCTACCGATGACCATGCCATGTCCATTTTGCACCTGTCGCCGCAGCAAGCCCGCCATCTGCAACTGGCCGCCCAGGGCCTGTTGAGCCCGCCGCGCCGCAAAGCCGGCAAGGCCGACGTGCTGGCCGCCGTCCGCCGCATGGCGCTGTTGCAGATCGACACCATCCACGTGGTGGCGCGCAGCCCCTATCTGGTGCTGCACAGCCGGCTGGGCTCCTACGACCCGGCCTGGCTGGACCAATTGCTGGCCGAAGGCCGGCTGTTCGAATACTGGGCGCACGAAGCCTGCTTCGTCCCCGCCGAGGACTACGGCCTGCTGCGCCACCGCATGCTGAATCCGGAAGCGATGGGCTGGAAATTCTCGCTGCGCTGGCTGGAACAGCACCGCGCCGACATCGACGCGCTGGTCGAAGGCATCCGCGCCAACGGTCCGGCGCGCTCGGCGGACTTCGAGCGCAAGGACGGCAAGGGCAACGGCTGGTGGGACTGGAAACCGGAGAAGCGCCACCTGGAAGTGCTGTTCACGCTGGGGCGGCTGATGGTCAAGGAAAGACGCAATTTCCAGCGCGTTTACGATCTGGCGGAACGGGTGAAGCCCGGCTGGGACGACGCGCGCGACCTGCCCACCGAGGAACAGGCGCAATGGCGGATGCTGCGCAACAGCTGCCGCGCGCTGGGCGTGGTCAAGGCCGGCTGGGTGGCCGATTACTACCGGCTCAAGCGCGGCCGCTACGACGCCATGCTGCACCAGATGGCCGACGCCGGCGAGCTGATTCCGGCGCGCATCGACGGCTGGCAGCATGACGTCTTCGTCGACGCCGGCCTGGCGGAATATTTGCCGCGCGCCGCGGCCGGCGAGCTCAAGGCCAGCGCCACCGCCATCCTGTCGCCGTTCGACCCGCTGGTCTGGGACCGCAAGCGCGCGTCGGAACTGTTCGACTTCGACTACCGCATAGAATGCTATACCCCGGCGCCCAAACGCCAGTACGGCTATTTCGTGCTGCCCATCCTCAACCGCGGCAAGCTGGTGGGCCGGCTGGACGCCAAGGCCCACCGCGCCCAGGGCGTGTTCGAGGTCAAAGCGCTCTACCTGGAACCCGGCGTGCGCCACAGCGCGCGGCTGAGCGCCGACCTCAAGACCGCGCTGCAAAAGCTGGCCGACTGGCACGGCGCGCCGCGGCTGCACGTGGAACGCGCGCCGGGGACGCTGGCGGCCGCGCTGACCGCCTGAAAACTACGTCAGCTGCTTGCGGTACTGGATAAAACCCAGGTTCTCCGCCAACAGATCGTAAAGCCGCCGCGCGGTGGCGTTGGTCTCATGGGTCAGCCAATACACCCGCGAACACTCGCGCTCGCGCGCCCACCGGTACACCCATTCGATCAGTTGCCGCCCGGCGCCCAGGCCGCGGCAATCCTCGGCCACGAACAAATCCTGCAAATAGCAATAATCGCCCAGGGACCAGCTGCTGGGGTGCAATACGATGTGCACCAGCCCCACCGCCCGCTCGCCGTCCCAGGCCAGCCAGCCGCGCATCGCGTGATCCGGCAGCAGATAGCGCCGCCAGGTCCCCTCGACCGTGGCCTCGTCCATCGTCACTTGGTAAAAACGCTGATAGCCGCGCCATAGCGGCAACCAGGCCTCGTAATCTTCGGCCCGCAACGGGCGGATGGAAAGCGTATCGCTCATGCAGATCTCCAGTGGCGGCGCGCACGCGCCCAATGCGCGCATTGTGGCTCAGCCAAGACAGAGTCATAAGAACCACTTGTCCTTGATGCCAGGAACCACCGCAGGAACTTCGGCCTTCGCCGGCGCTCAATACAGCATTTTCCCCAACGAGGACGTTTACATGCGCGCCACGCTTTTGATCGCCGCCGCTTCCGCCCTGGCTCTGGCCGCTTGCAGCGAGAAGCAAACCAACCAATTGCAGGAATCCGCCTCCAGCGCCATCGGCACGGTTCACAACACGCTGCAGGACAGCAGCGCGCCGCTGGGCCAACTCAAGGAACAAGCCAGCGCCGCCATCGGCGCGGCCAAACAGGCCGGCGCCGCCGCCGCCGCGCTGAGCCCGGAACTGAAAGAACAAGTGGACAAGCTGAAAGAGCAAGCCTCCGCCGTCAAAGGCGCGCTGCAGGCCCAGGAGAAAAAGGCCGAGCAGCCGCAAACCGAGCAGAAATAAGCCGGCCGCGTTGGCGGCATTTTTATGCCGCCGCGCGCTTTCTTTAGCGGATCTTTAGCCCCCTCTGACTAGGATGAGGTCGCACCCCTAGCCAAAGGAGAAATCCGCCATGCTGACCCTGCCCGACCTCTGCGGCCCGCAAGACATCCTGCTCAATCAAGCCCTGCCCAATAGAAGCGCGCTGCTGGAATGCGCCGCCTCCCAGCTGGCCCAGCGCCACGCGCTGCACCGCCCGACGCTGGCCGCGGCGCTGCGCGAGCGCGAACAGGCCGGCAGCACCGCGCTCGGCCATGGCCTGGCGCTGCCGCACGCCCGCATCGATGGGCTGGAAGAAGCCCGCGCCTTGCTGCTGCGGCTGCAAACCCCCATCGCCTTCGACGCCCCCGACCAGCAGCCAGTGCACACCGCGCTGGTGCTGCTGTTGCCGCGGCAAAGCCGCGAAGCCCACCTCCATCTGCTGGCCAGCTGCGCGCGCATGTTCGCGGAGCGGCCGTTCCGCCAGGCGCTGGAACGCTGCCACAGCGCCCAGGCGCTCTACCACCTGCTGTGCGACTGGGCCGATCCCGAAGAGCTGAACGACCCGCACTTCCTGCTGGACAGCAACCGCTACTTCATGGACAGCGAAGCCAGCCTGCGGCCGGATTACACGGTGAAACGCAAGGTGGTGGCGCGCTTCTGAAGAACGTGTTTACGATCTCGCGAGCTAAGAGCCTGTTCAAAGGCCTTGCGGCTGAGGAAGCGGAGTTTACAAGTGGTAAATGAACATTCCGAAGCCGCACTCACCGTGCCACGTCTCACGACGCGCAGCAGATCGTAAACCGGTTCCAACAGCCAGCCCCGCCGGGGCCGGCCGCCCCTCCCCGGCTTAGCTCCTCTTCTTCCTCCGTGGCTTCCGCTGCAAGGTGTCCAACTCGTCCAGGCTGAGGTGGAAGCGTTGCACCGCCTCCACGTGTTGCGCCAGATCGACCTGTTGCACACCCAGGTTCAACAACAACTCCAAATAGTTGAAGAAGCTTTTGCACATGCTGCGGCGGTGGCCGCGGTCGCGGAAATCCATATCGCTGGCGATGCGGAACAACAGTCCGCGCGCCGAGTGCTGGCGATTGAGCTTCAGCATCTGCGCCAGATGGGCGGCGTACTGGCGGCCCAAGGCGCAGGCTTCGAGCTCGTCCTTGGCCTCGGCCGGCTGCCAGTAATGCGGATAAGTGCGGCCTGCGATGCGGCGGATAAAGGGCAGGCTGAGGTCTTTGGCGTGGGGGCCGGCAAAGCGGTAGCGCGAGCGCGGACCTAGCGGCGGGAGTGAGGATACGGAGTCCAGACGGATGTCTTGAGTTTCAGCTGGGGATGGAGAGAGTTCGATGCCTAGCACCGGACGGACAAGCTTTACCATTTGCAACCTCCTGAGCAGAAGGGCCCGGCCGCAAGGCGGCAGGGCGGGCACATGACAAGAGTTAGCCTACCGGTGAGTTCTTACGAAAGCCGGCGCGCCCATCAGGGCGCCACTTGCCATGGCCCGCCCGAATAGGCAAAGCAATGGCAGCGGATACGCTGTGGAAACAGCGCATCCGCGGTAAGAACTCATAAGCGGGAGGCTAATCCCGAGCGCCGCGATTGCTGCGGCGCGGGGGCTATTGTTGGGGAGGGGCGGGAGGGCGTCAAGCCGGCGGCATCCGGCGGGATGGGAATAGCCGCGCCTAGGGTGCTGCGCGTCGCGGATGGGCCGGCACTAAGAACCTGTTCACGATCTGCTGCGCGTCGTGGAGCGTTACACGGTGAGTACAGCTTCGAAATGCTCATGTACCGCTTGACCATTCCGCTTTCTCAGCTGTTTTCGCCTTAGCTCGCGAGATCGTAAACACGTTCTAAACCATCATCCGTATAGCGGATTCAATGTCTTTGGCAACAAACTGCTCCAAAAACATCGCCAAAAGCGCCAAAAATCGGCTAAACAATTGACTGCGCATCGTTAGGCGAGGCTTGAAGCGGCGCGAATCACAGCTTGCTGATCGACACCCCGCCATCCACCATCAATGTCGTGCCGGTGACGAAACTGGACGCGTCCGACGCCAGGAACAAGGCCGCGCGCGCAATCTCTTCCGGCGCCGCCATGCGCTTGAGCGCGTGCAAGCCGGCCACCATCTCGCGCTGTTCCGCCGTCGCCGCCGCCGCGCGGCCCATCTCGGTGTCGGTGCCGCCCGGCAGCAAGGCGTTGACGCGCAAGCCCTGAGCGCCGTATTCCGCCGCCAAGGTGCGCGCTAGGCCCACCAGCCCCGCCTTGCTGGCCGCGTAAGCGGCCATGCCGGGGAAACCGATGGCGTGGCCGACGAAGGACGAGGTGAAGATCATCGAACCGCCGCCGCCGCGCAGCAAGGCCGGCAGCTGATGCTTGGCGCACAGGAAGGCGCTGCTCAAATTGCTGTCCAGCGTCGCGCGCCAGCCGTCCAGCGACACCTGATCCAGGCTGCCCAAGGCGCCCAGACTGCCGGCGTTATTGAAGGCGATGTCCAGGCCGCCGAATCTATCCAGCGCCAGTTCCACCGCCTCCCGCGCGCAATCCTCCGAGGTGAGATCGCCGGCCAAGGCCGCGGCCTGGCCGCCGTCGGCGACGATTTCCGACACCAGCCGGTCCAGCTTGGCCGCGCGCCGCGCCACCAACACCACGCGCGCGCCTTCGCGCGCAAACAGCTTGGCCGCCGCCAGGCCGATGCCGGAGCTGGCGCCGGTGACGATGGCGGTTTTATTGATCAATGCGCTCATGGGGGTTTCTCCTGACAGTGAATGAGGCCTGCGCCGGTCTTCGGCGCGGCAGTGGCTTCAGTCTCAGCCCATTCCACCCGTTTGGCATTCCGATTCTTGCTGACTTGAAACGCGGTTTCGACGCGAAAACCGTTTATCATGGCGCGACTCCATTTCCATCCGGATTTTCACCATGAAAGCATTCAAGATTCGATCTGTTTGCGCGCTGCTGGCGCTGAGCGCCGCCGTCCACGCCGCTCCCGTTCTCGACGCGGCGCCGCGCACCGCCGTGGTGTCGGCGTTTGGTCCGGAGGAAACCCTGCTGCTGAGCCAGGCCGCCGACAAACGCGAATACCGCGTCAACGGCGTGCGCTTCACCACCGCGCAACTGGAAGGCCAGCCGGTGCTGCTGTTCATGAGCGGGGTCAGCATGAGCAATGCGGCGATGAACGCCCAGCTGGCGCTGGACCGCTTCAATGTGAGCCGCATCGTGTTCAGCGGCATCGCCGGCGGCGTGGACGACCGGCTGCGCATCGGCGACGTGGCGGTGCCGCGGCGCTGGGGCAATTACGCCGAAGCGATCTACGCGCGCGAAACCGCGCCCGGCCGCTACGCGCCGCCGCCTTACGCGGACCCGGCCGCGCGTCCCAACTACGGCATGATCCACCCGCGCGACGTCAAGCTGGCCACCGCCGACGGCGGCAGCGAAACCCGCTTCTGGTTTGACGTGGACCCGGAATTGCTGCGCTTGGCCAAGGGCTTGCCGGCCGACACCCTGCGCGGCTGCGACGCCGCCCAGCGCTGCCTGCCCGCGCCGCCGCGCATCGTCGCCGGCGGCAACGGCCTGTCCGGCCCCATCTTCATGGACAACGCCGGCTACCGCGATTATCTGGCCAAGACTTACCAGGCCCAGGTGGTGGATATGGAAACCGCGGCGGTGGCCCAGGTGGCTCACGCCAACCGCGTGCCCTTCATCGCCTTCCGCAGCTTGTCGGATCTGGCCGGCGGCAGCGAACACGCCAATGAAATGGACACCTTCATGCAGATCGCCGCCGACAACGCCGCCAATACGGTGAGGGGATTGTTGCGGTCGTTAAGCCGCTAAGAACCTGTTTACGATCTGCTGCGCTTCGGCGATACAGCGTTGAAAACACCCTCAAAATGCTCATGCACCAACCGTACATTCCGCTTTTTCGGTCGTTTTCGCCTTGTCTCACTCTTGCTCGCGAGATCGTAAACACGTTCTAAGCTACCTGCAACAACACCGCCAACTCATCCACCTCCTCGCTCCAGTCCGCATCCTCGGCCAAGGCCTGGCGCAGGAAATCCGCCTGCGCCGGCGTCCAGAACGGCGCGTCCGCCAACACGGCGTTGCGCGGCAGGGGATGGCTGGCGATGAAGGCACGGATGGCGGCGGGCTCGTCGGCCAGGCCCAACTGGCGGAACAGCCCGGACAGGGAATGTTCGCTGGTGTCCATGACGCTTCTCCTATGAGGGGATGTCTGATGATAGACCCGAATCGGCCACGCCGCCGCTAGCCCTTGCGCCATGAAAAACGGCGGCCATGGCCGCCGTTGGATCATCCGTTCACGCTCACACCTTGTCGTAGAGCTTGGAGCCGCCCTTCAGGAACTCCACCGACTTGACCTCCATTCCCCGCCGCAGCGCGTCCTGATCGCTGAGGCCCTGCTTGGCCGCGTATTCGCGCACGTCCTGAGTGATCTTCATGCTGCAGAAATGCGGGCCGCACATGCTGCAGAAATGCGCGACCTTGGCGCTGTCCTTGGGCAGGGTTTCGTCGTGGAAGGCGCGCGCCTTGTCCGGGTCCAGGCCCAGATTGAACTGGTCTTCCCAGCGGAATTCGAAACGCGCCTTGGACAGCGCGTTGTCGCGGATCTGCGCGCCGGGATGGCCCTTGGCCAGGTCGGCCGCGTGGGCGGCCAGCTTGTAGGTGATGATGCCTTCCTTGACGTCGTTCTTGTCCGGCAGGCCCAGGTGCTCCTTCTGGGTCACGTAGCACAGCATGGCGGTGCCGTACCAGCCTATCTGCGCCGCGCCTATCGCCGAGGTGATGTGGTCGTAGCCGGGCGCGATGTCGGTGGTCAGCGGCCCCAGGGTGTAGAACGGCGCTTCGTGGCACCACTCCAGCTCCTTGTCCATATTCTCCTTGATCAACTGCATCGGCACATGGCCGGGGCCTTCTATCATCACCTGCACATCGTGCTTCCAGGCAATGGCGGTCAGCTCGCCCAGGGTCTTCAATTCCGACAGCTGCGCCTCGTCGTTGGCGTCCCAGACGCTGCCCGGCCGCAGGCCGTCGCCCAGGCTGAAGGCCACGTCGTAGGCCTTCATGATCTCGCAGATGTCCTCGAAATGGGTGTAGAGGAAGTTCTCGCGATGATGGGCCAGACACCATTTGGCCATGATGGAGCCGCCGCGCGACACGATGCCGGTCATGCGGCCGGCGGTCATCGGCACATAGCGCAGCAATACGCCGGCGTGGATGGTGAAGTAATCGACGCCCTGCTCCGCCTGTTCGATCAAGGTATCGCGGAAGATCTCCCAGTTCAGGTCTTCGGCCTTGCCGCCCACTTTCTCCAGCGCCTGGTAAATCGGCACCGTGCCGATGGGCACCGGCGAATTGCGGATGATCCATTCCCGGGTTTCATGGATGTTCTTGCCGGTGGACAGGTCCATGATGGTGTCCGCGCCCCAGCGTATGCCCCAGGTCATCTTGTCAACTTCTTCGCTGATCGAAGACGTTACCGCGCTATTGCCGATATTGCCGTTGATTTTGACCAAGAAATTGCGGCCTATGATCATGGGCTCGGATTCGGGGTGATTGATGTTGGCCGGCAGGATAGCGCGGCCGGCGGCGATCTCGGCGCGTACGAACTCCGGCGTGATCTCCTCCGGCAGCGCCGCGCCGTAGGCCTGGCCCGGATGCTGGCGCGCCATCAACTCCACCAACCGGCTGTTCTTGCCGCCGGCCGCGCGCAGCGAGTCCAGGTATTCGCGGCGCCGCAGGTTCTCGCGGATGGCGACGAACTCCATTTCCGGCGTGACGATGCCGCGGCGCGCGTAATGCATCTGGCTGACATTGCGGCCCGGCAGCGCCCGGCGCGGCTGACGCGTCAGGTTGAAGCGCAGCTCGGCCAGCTTGGGGTCGGCCTCGCGGGCGCGGCCGTATTCGCTGGACAGGCCGGCAAGCCGCTCACAGTCGCCGCGCTCGGCGATCCAGTCGGCGCGCAGCGGCGCCAGGCCGCTCTGGATGTCGATGCGCGCGTCCGGATCGGTGTACGGGCCGCTGGTGTCGTAGACGGTGATGGGCGGGTTGGCTTCGCCGCCGAACTGGGTGGGCGTGTCGCTCTGGCAGATCTCGCGCATCGGCACGCGGATGTCCGGCCGGCTGCCGACGACGTGGATCTTGCGGGAATTGGGCAAGGGCTGAATGGCGGCGGTATCCACCACCATGGAAGGTTTGGGCGTTGCGGGCGCGTTCATCGGGCGATTCTCCAATAGTCGATGAATGGCGCAAGGAGCGAGCCGCCGGATAGGCGGGCTGCGGACGATCCAGCGTCGATAAAACCGGACCTACAGCAAGTTGCGCTTCCCTACGCCGGTATTATCCGGGTCAGGTTCCAAGGGTGTTTCTCACCAGCGCAACAATCTTTAACGATTATCCTATCCTTTCAAGGATATGGATCATCTTGTCGACCGTCGCGCAGGACCCCTAGCGATGCTGTGAAGGTACGGCAAATGTGGGATAATCGCAAGTTATCGCCATGACACGCCGCCGCGTTTTTCCTGCGGCGGCAAGCCCCTCCGGAGTGAGCTGATGGATTTTGAGAATGCCCGTTTCAACATGGTCGAGCAGCAGATTCGTCCGTGGGACGTACTTGACACTAACGTGCTGGACCTGCTGTTTCACGTGAAACGCGAACAGTTCGTCGCCGCCGACAAACGCAGCCTGGCCTTTGTCGACACCGAACTGCCGCTGCCCAACGGCAGCTTCATGCTGCAGCCCAAAATGGAAGCGCGCCTGGTTCAGGACGCCGCCGTCCAGGCCCAGGACAAGATCCTGGAAATAGGCACCGGCAGCGGCTACCTGACCGCCTTGCTGGCCAAGATGGGCCAACACGTCTACAGCGTGGAGATCGATCCCGCCCAGCGCGAAACCGCGGCCGCCAACCTGAAGCAGGCCGGCATCGACAACGTGACCCTGGTGGAAGGCGACGGCGTGCTGGGCCTGCCGCAGCAAGCGCCGTTCGACGTGATCGTGGTCGGCGGTTCGCTGCCGGTGGTGCCGCAGGAACTGAAAGACCAGCTGGCCGTCGGCGGCCGCCTGATCATGGTGGCGGGCGATCTGCCGGTTATGACCTGCAAGCTGATCAAGCGCGAAACCGAAGCCAGCTTCAGCGAAACCGGTCTGTTCGAAACCTGTATCGCCCGCCTGGCCAAGGCGGAAGCGGTGGAACCGGAACGCTTCGCGTTTTGATGGTCCAGGAAATCCGCGCCCGCGATCTGGCGGCGGCGCTGGCCGACACCGCCGCCGAGGCCCCGCTGCTGCTGGACGTGCGCGAAGCGTGGGAAGTGCAGCTGTGCATGATTCCCGGCTCGCTGCACATCCCGATGAATCTGATCCCGCTGCGCATGAGCGAGCTGCCGGACGCGCCCATCGTGGTGATCTGCCACCATGGCGTGCGCAGCGCGCACGTGGCGCGCTTCCTGCTGGACGCCGGCTTCGAACAGGTGCTGAGCCTGGCCGGCGGCGTGGAGGCCTGGGCCGCGGAAGTGGATCCGCAAATGGCGCGCTACTGAGCCCACCGCCATGCGTCGTCGTCGCCAGCCGTTCCCGCGGGAACGGCTTTTTCATGGAACGAAACCGGCCCGCCGGATTCCAATTCCCTCACGATAGCTAGAACCCGAATCTTCCATGCAAGCATTGTCTTACCTGTCTCCCGCCCTGGCCCGCGTTCATCCCGCCTGGGAGCAAGTGTTGTCAACGCCGGCCATTCAACAGCAATTGGCCGGCATCGACCGGGAACTGCAAGCCCAGCAGACGCAGGGCAAAATCCTGTTCCCGCCGGCGCCGCTAACCTTCAACGCGCTGACCTTCGCCGCGCCGGCCGATGTGCGCGTGGTGATCCTGGGGCAAGACCCCTACCACGGCGACGGCGAGGCGATGGGCTTGTCTTTCTCGGTGCCGCCCGGCGTGCGGGTGCCGCCCAGCCTGCGCAATCTGTACAAGGAACTGGCGGCGGACCTGGGCTGCGGCGTGCCCAATAGCGGCGACCTGACCCACTGGGCGCAGCAAGGCGTGCTGCTGCTCAACAGCGTGTTCACCGTGGAGCGGGACAAGGCCGGCAGCCACGCCAAGCTGGGCTGGCAAATGGTCAGCGACGCGCTGATCGACGCCGTCAACGCGCAAAGCGCCGGCTGCGTGTTCCTGCTGTGGGGCAACTGGGCCAAGACCAAGGCCGAACGCATCGACGCCAGCCGCCATCTGGTGCTGGACGCCGCCCATCCGTCGCCGCTGTCGGCCAGCCGCGGCTTCCACGGCTGCCGTCATTTTTCGCAAGTCAACGCCTGGCTGCTGTCGCGCGGCCGCGGCGCCGTGCAGTGGGGCGCTCCGGCGCCGCAGAACAGCCTGTTTTAAAGCAGCCCGGCGGCCCCCCTATGCCGCCGCCCTGCCCGTTTGACTCTTTTCCGCCGCGCCGGCATGGCCTAAGCTAGGGCTCCCGCTCCTATCCCGTGTTAGCGCCGTGGAAATTCTCGTCCTGCTGTGCCTGATTCTGCTTAATGGCCTGTTCGCCATGGCGGAAATCGCCATCGTCTCCTCTCGCAAAGTCCGGCTGTTGCAACGCGCGGACGACGGCCAGCGCGGCGCCCAGGCCGCGCTGAAGCTGGCCAACGATCCCAGCCGCTTCCTGTCCACGGTGCAGATAGGCATCACTTCCATCAGCATCCTGTCCGGCGTTTACGGCGAGGCGGCGCTGTCCGAACAGCTGCGCTGGCTGCTGCAGGATCTCCCGCTGCTGGCGCCGTACAGCAAGCCGCTGTCGGTGGCGCTGATGGTGTTCATCATCACCCTGCTGTCGCTGATTTTCGGCGAACTGGTGCCCAAGCGGCTGGCGCTGCTGAACCCGGAGGCGGTGGCCACCGCGCTGGCGCGGCCCATGCTGCTGCTGTCGCGGCTCAGCGCGCCGCTGGTCCAGGCCTTGAGCCGCAGCACCGACGTCCTGCTGCGGCTGTTGGGCGCCAAGAAGAGCAGCGATCCGTCCATCACCGAGGAGGAAATCCGGGTGCTGATGGAACAAGGCGCGGACGAAGGGGTGTTCGACCGCGCCGAACAGGAGCTGGTGACCAATATCTTCCGGCTGGACAACCGCAAGGTGGCGGCGGCGATGACGCCGCGCAAGGACATCGTGGCGCTGGATCTGGACGATGCGCCCGAAGTGAACCACCGCCTGCTACAAAGCCACCATTTCAACCACTTCCCGGTCTGCCGCGGCGGCGTCGAGCAAATCGTCGGCGTGCTGCACGCCAAACGGGTGCTGGACCGCGTGCTGGCCGGGCAGCGGCCCGACGTCGCCGCGGAACTGTCCCAGCCGCTCTACGTGCCCGCCAAGATCACCCTGATGCAGTTGCTGGAGCAGTTCAAGCAGAGCCGCCATCACATGGCGCTGGTGGTGGACGAATACGGCGAGCTGGAAGGCCTGGTGACGATGAACGACGTTCTTGAAGCCATCGTCGGCGACATGCCGGCCATCAGCGCCGAAAACGACGACATCGCCCAGCGCGAGGACGGCAGCTGGCTGATAGACGGCATGCTGTCGCTGGACCGCTTCAAGGAGTGCTTCGACATCGCCGAGACGCTGCCCGGAGAAGCCGGCGGCAACATCCACACCCTGGGCGGCATGGTGATGTTCCAGCTGGGCCGGGTGCCCAGCGTCACCGACCGTTTCGACTGGAACGGCTTCAGCTTCGAAGTGGTGGACATGGACAAAACCCGGGTCGACAAGATCCTGGTGACCCGGCTGCCGGCTCCGCCGGCGGCCTTGCCGGCCGACGACGGCATCTAAGAACCTGTTTACGATCTGCTGCGCTGCGTGGAGCGTTACACGATGAGTACGCCTTCGAAATGCTCATGTACCGTATGTACATTCCGCTTTCTCAGCCGTTTTCGCCTTGTCTCGCTCTTGCTCGCAAGATCGTAAACACGTTCGAAGAACAGCTAACAACACCTCGCAGAGAAGCTGAGCCAAGGCGCGCCGACGCAGGCAGTACCCGCAGTACGACAAGGAGGCACAACACAAGATCAGGGGTGCTGTTAGCGGGTCTAAACCCCGCTCACCCCACCCGTCGTCCGCACACCGTGCTGCGGCGGCTGCCGCCGGCGCGGCGTTCCGGATCGTCGAAGCTGGCCAGCTCGGCGAAACCCGCCTTGCGCATCATGCCGCCGGACGCGGCGTTTTCCTCATGGCGGTCCGCCACCACCCAATGCGCGCCGCGCGCCGCCAGATCGTCGCAGGCCTGTTGCAACAGCAAGCTGCCCAGGCCCTGCCCGGCCTGATCGCGCCTCACCACCGCCTCCATGATGTAACCGGCTTGCTCCGTCGCGACGCCGGCCGGCCGATGCAGAGGAAACGCGTCGTGCAGCCGGTACAGGATGGCGGCGCCCAGCAGGCCGTCGCGCTCGAACAAGGCCGCCCAGGCCTCTCCCTCCGCCACCTGGCGCAAGCTATGCTCCACGCCGTCTTCCGGCAGCCAGTTCCACGGATTGGGCCCATGCTCCATGATCAGTGCCCGCAACGCGTCCACATCCCTCGCTCCGGCCAAACGATATTGCCAACTCATGCTCATCCTTTCGTAAAACGCAGCGTTGCCTGGCCGGCGTCCACTTCCAGTTCGGCCCAGGCGCCGTTCATCAAGGTCCATTGCGGCGGCAGATGGCCGATGTCGGCGTCCACCACCACCGGGCAAGGCAGCCCATCCAAAGCCGCCTCCACCGCCTGACGGTAGCTCAGCGCGTTCGCGTCGGCGGCGTCCGGCCCGCTGCTGCGGCCCAACACCAGCCCGCTCAAGCCGTCCAGCGCGCCGGACAGCCTCAGTCCCAGCAAGGCGCGCAGCAGCTCGCAAGGCCTCAGCTCGCAGTTTTCCAGGTAAAGCAGCACCGGTTCCCGCTTGAACGCGCGCAAGTCGAAGTAAGGGCTGCCCTGCAAGCGGCTGAGAGTGTCCAGGCAGCCGCCTATCAAGCGGCCGGCGATGCGGGCCTTTTGCGCGCCCAGCACGCGCAGTTCGGACGGATAGCGCTCTCCGGGGGCGTCCCAACGCCAAAACGCCTTGTAATGGCCTTGCCGCGGCGGCAAACCGTGGCGCAAGGCATGCAGCAGCGCCGAATTCTCCTCCACGCGCTGCGGATCGCCCAGATCGAACAGATTCGGCCCGTGCAGCGTCGCCCAGCCCGCCAACAGGGTCAGCGGCGCCAGCAGGGTGGAAATATCGGAAAACCCGGCCAGCCATTTGGGCGGCAGCCGCGCCAAGGCGGAAAAATCGATGCCGGCCAGCAATTCCATCGCCCGTTCGCCGCCCCAGGGCGGCAGGATGGCGCGTATCGTCGGATCGAACAGAAAACGGTTCAACTCCGCCAGCCGCTCGGCGGCCGGCGCGCTGGCGTCCTGGGATTCGCCGCGCAGGCAAGCGCCCTCCACCACCTGCCAGCCCTGATCGCGCAGACATTGCAGCGCGCGATCCAGCTGCCCGTGCAAGACCGGAGGCACGCCGGAGGACACCGCAGTGACGGCGACGCGGTCCCCGGGCCGCAGCGGCGCGGGAAAAGCCGTCATGGCAAGCGTCTCCTGTGGATAAACCTCATCGGCGGCCGTTCATTGGCGGTCCGCCAGATCCAAGACAAAGCTGTGGCTGGTTTTCTGTTGCCGATAAGCAAGATGACGATAGAAGGCGTGGGCCTCCACGCGTTGAATGTTGGAACGCAGCCGGACGGCCCGATAACCGCGCTGCCAGGCCCAGGCTTCGCAAGCGCTGAGCAATCGCCGCCCGATGCCCTGTCCCTGGCAGGACGGGCTCACCACGATGCCGACGATCTCGACCGCCGGCGACGCTTGCAGCGAGTGCGCGCCGCGGCAGTGCGCCCAGCCCTGCGCGACGCCGTCTTGCTCGGCCACCCAGACCTGATTGTCCGCCAGCGTTGTCAGCCTGGCGAAGCGCTCGCTGATTTCCGCTTCCGTCGCCTCGTAACCCAGATCCAGGCATAGCCGCGCCACCGCGACGGCGTCCGTCGCCCGCATGGTTCTGATCTCCACCATCTGTCTTCGCCTAGTTGCTCAAGGAAATGACATTGTCAGCATAAGGAGCGGTTGTCGGCAAGCAGGCTATTTGCTTTTCAGCCGCCGCAGTTCTATCAATTTGGCGTATTTGATGTAGCTGTTGAAGCAACCGATGCTGATGTGGACCAAACCGGGGACGCCGTCGAGAAAACCCCGGCGGAAAAAGTAGAACTTGAGGAAGCGCAGCAAGGGGCTGAGGATAAGTTTGGCGATACCCACACGTTTTCCCCGCTGCAACAGCTGCTCGGCCTGCAAACTGGTGTAGCGATTCTGCTTGCTCAGATACAGCGCGATGTCTTCGCCGGACTCGTGCATCAGATCATGGCGCAGCCTGTGCACAGGGCTGTCGGCGATCACGTACTCGTGAACCAGGTCGTCGGACCAGCGCGCATGGCCGCGATGGAACAGACGCAAGGACCAGTCCGGGTAGCCTTCGCCATGCTTCAGAAAACGACCCATGAAGCGGTTGCAACGCGGGAACTGGAAAGCCGCCGCCTGTGGATTATCCAGTACATCCTTGATTTCATTGACTAATTCCGTAGATAGCCACTCGTCCGCATCCAGACACAGCACCCAGTCGTGGCTGGCGGCTTGCACTGCCAATTGCTTCTGAGGACCGAATCCCAGCCAGTCTTGGTGGATAACTTTTGCCTTATAGGCGGAAGCTATCGCCAATGTCCTGTCCGTGCTGCCGGAATCCACAAGCACGATTTCATCGGCGAAGCCCACGCTGTCCAGACATTTTCCCAGCGATGTTTCCGCATTCTTGGTGATTAGCACCACGCTAATTCGCGCACGCATCTTGTTATATGTTTTCCCATATGTAATTTGAAGAAACTGGTAGAAGTCGTCACTTTGCTGTGGATAACCATGATTTTTCCATTGTTTTCATGGCTTTGCGAAAGATGAAATCTTGTTGTTCACTCTGCGTTTTGCAGACGGAAGACTTGTGGATAAATCCGAGCAAGCAGTGAAGTCACGGCTTGTCCACAGCTCCGATCCCATTTGTTCCCACCGGCTTGTGCATGGCGTAATTTTGCCTGCCAAGCTTCCAACGCCACCAATAACTCTTTAACGCAATTTTATATTGATGAAACTGATATAGTCGGCCATTGCTGTGGATAAGCGACAAAAACTTCAAAGGGTTCAGTTACTTGTCCTGTTGATGGGCTTTGGATAGTTTAGGTGCGCTGCGTCATCGCAAATTGTGGATAAATCCGCGCTGAGTTGTCCACAGCGCTTTATCCACAATTGAACTGCAGGGATTTTACTTGGTTAACCACAGCCATGCTCGGGTACAATGCGCGCCATGATGAATGTGCTGATTGTGCGCACCTCGTCGATGGGCGACCTTATCCACACCTGGCCCGCCATTTCCGAGCTGAAAGCGCATTACCCCAATTTCCGCATCAGTTGGCTGGCCGAAGAGGCTTTCGCCGACATTGCCCGTTTGCATCCGGCGGTGGACAGGGTGATAGCCTTGAATTGGCGGCGCTGGCGCAAACGCTGGTGGTTGCCCTCCACCTGGCGCGAAATCCGGGCCTTGCGGCGAGAACTGCGCGACACGCCTTGGGAATTGGTGGTGGACAGCCAGGGCCTGTTGAAAAGCGCTTTGCCCGCCAGCTGGGCCAAGGCGCCGCTGACCGGCTACGGCTGGGGCAGCGCGCGGGAGTCGCTGGCCAGCTGTTTCTACGACAAGCGCCACAAGGTGGACTGGAGCTTGTCGGCGATAGAACGCAACCGTCTGTTGTTCGCGCGGGTATTCGGTTATCAGCCTCAGGGAGCGCCCCGTTTCGGCGTGCCGGCCGGCGAGAGGCCGGGCTGGGTGCTGTCCGGCCGCTACGCGGTGTTGCTGCACGCCACCAGCAAGGCGTCCAAGGAGTGGCCGGAAGGCCATTGGGTGGAGCTGGGCAAACGCTTGTCCCTGCAGCATGATCTGGTGATGGTGCTGCCCTGGGGCAATGATCGCGAGCGCGCGCGCGCCGAAAGGCTGGCCGCGCAGATGCCGGCCGCGGTGGTGGCGCCCAAGATGAATCTGATCGAGGCCGCCGGCCTGCTTGGCCACGCCAACGCGGTGGTGGGCGTCGACACCGGACTGACCCACCTGGCCAACGCGCTGAACGTGCCCTTGGCGGCGATCTACACCGACACCGATCCGGCGGCCACCGGCGTGGTGGAAACGCCGTGGGCCACCAATTTGGGCGGCATCGGGCAGTGCCCGTCGGTGGACGAGGCGCTGCAAGCCTTGTTCGCGCGCAAGGACTGGACATGAACTGGCAACGCAGACTGTATTCCTGGGCCTGGCTGCTGGCCACGCCGCTGGTGCGGCATTATCTGAAGAAGCGGGCGCGCAAGGCGCCGGCCTATCTGGAGCATTGGGACGAGCGTTTCGGCAGCCAGTTGCGGCCGCGCGCGCAGGGAGCGATCTGGATACACGCGGTGTCGGTGGGCGAAACTCGCGCCGCGCAGCCCCTGGTGGCGGCGCTGCGCGAAGCCTGGCCGGACGCGCCGCTGCTGATGACGCAGATGACGCCCACCGGCCGCGCCACCGCCTTGCAGCTCTACCCCGACGCCGAAGTGCGCTATCTGCCCTACGACTACCCGCAAGCGGCGCAGGCTTTTCTCGCCGCCTACCGGCCGCGCCTGGGCGTGTTGATGGAAACCGAGCTGTGGCCCAATCTGATCCACGCCGCAGCCGAGCAAGGGGTGCCCTTGTTTCTAGCCAATGCGCGCTTGTCTGAAAAATCGCTGAACGGCTATCTGAAAATCAGCGGGCTGATTTCGCCCGCGGTGGCGGCCTTGAGCGCCGTTGCCGCGCAAACGCCCGAAGATGGCGAACGTTTGCGGCAGTTGGGCGCGCAAGAAATCGAAGTCTGCGGCAACACCAAATACGATATCCAGCCGCCGCCGGCGCAGCTGGCGCTGGCCGAGGAGTTCAAATCCAGGATAGGCCGACGCCGGGTCATGGTCTGCGCCAGCACCCGCGACGGCGAAGAGGCCTTGATCCTGGACGCCTGGCGGGCGGCGGGCCAAGCGCTGGGCGACGCGCTGCTGGTGCTGGTGCCGCGTCATCCGGAACGCTTCGCCGATGTGGCCGCGCTGGCCGAGAGCCGCGGCATGAAAGCGCAGCGCCGCAGCGACGGCGCGCCGGTGGACGCCGCCACCCAGGTCTGGCTGGGCGACAGCATGGGCGAAGCCTTCGCCTACTTCGCCTGCGGCGATCTGGCCTTCGTCGGCGGCAGCCTGCTGCCGCTGGGCTGCCACAATCTGATCGAGCCGGCCAGCGTGGGCGTGCCGGTGTTGTTCGGCCCGTCCATTTTCAATTTCAAGCAGGCGGCGGCGCTGGCGCTGGCCGCCGGCGCGGCGCGGCAGGTGGGGAGCGCCGCGGACTTGATCGGCGCCGTGGTCGAACTGCTGGGCGACGACGCCCGCCGCCGGGCGATGCGCGAGTCGGCGCTGGCTTTCAGCGGCGCCCATCGCGGCGCCAGCCAGCGCATGAGCGCCTTGTTCCGCCGCAAGCTGCAGGCCTGATTCGCGCAGGCGGCAAGCTTCGCTCCGCCGCTTGCGAAAAAATTAATCATTCGCCGGCTGATCTGCGCCGCGCCTTCTTCTACTCTTCAAACAAGAGCCGCGTCGCCGACGCGGCCCTCCCGCGGCCGCCGGCCCGGGACGGACGTGCAAAACCCAGTCATGCCCCAGGCCGGTCCACGCCGTCGGAGAACTTCCGAGCGGACAGATCGCACATGACCGGCGCAAGGCGCCGCCGCATCGACTCCGCTGTCTAACAAGACAAGGAGCTACCATGTTAGCCAATTACAGCGCGTTGCCCACGATGAGCCTGCCGTCCGCCACCGATCTGGTGCGCCTGGATCAGCGCCCGCACCCGCCGGTCACCCTGAACAGCCCGGCGCTGGAGGTGATGACCGATTTGCGGCGGATCAATCCAGTGGGCATTCATCAGAGCGCCAGCCTGCGCGAAGCGCACGACCGGATGATCAGCCACGGCATCCGGCTGTTGTTCGTCCACGACGGCGACGGGCAATTCACCGGCCTGATCACCGCCACCGATTTGCTGGGCGAGCGGCCCATCCAGTGCATGAAGGAACACGGCAAGCATTACGTCGACATCAGCGTCGGCGACGTGATGACGGCGCGCAAGCAGCTGGAGGCCTTGAGCCTGGGCGACATCGAGCACGCCAGCGTCGGCCACATGGTGGCGACGATGAAGCAGATGGGGCGGCAGCACGCGCTGGTGGTGGAGCTCAATCCGGGCAACGGCCATTACGAGTTGTGCGGGCTGTTCTCCACTTCCCACATGGCCAGGCTGCTGGGCATGCCGCTTTCCTTCATCCGCGTGCCGCAGGCGCTGTCGGAAATCCAGTACTCGCTGCTGCACGCGATATGAGGGGCGCGGCGCGCAAGTCGGCAAGAATCGGGTCGCCGCGGCGGCCCGATCTGCTTATGCTGGGGCTGTGATCGAAGGGAGAGCAGACCATGCACGGCGAAATTCTGGAAGAAGACCGCGACTACGGCCGCATCCGCGACGCCATCCGCTACCTGGTGGCGAACGCCGAGCGCCAGCCGGAACTGGCCGAACTGGCCGACGCGCTGCATCTGTCGGAATCGCGCTTGCAGCGCTTGTTCACCCGTTGGGCCGGGGTCAGCCCCAAGCGTTTCTTGCAGCATCTGACCTGCGAGGCGGCCAAGGCGAGGCTGAGCGGGCAGGCCTTGCTGCCGTTGTCGCATGAACTGGGCCTGTCCGGCGGCGGCCGGCTGCACGATCTGTTCGTGACGCTGGAGGCGATGACGCCGGGCGAATACCGCAACGGCGGCGCCGGCCTGGCGATCGAATGGAGCGTGGAGGCCAGCCGCTTCGGCCCGGTGCTGGTGGCGCGGACCGCGCGCGGGGTGTGCGCGGCGCAATTCGTCGCGGACGAGATGGAGGCCGTGGCCTGGCTGAGCCGGCGCTGGCCCAAGGCCGCGCTGAGCCACGTTCCGGGCGGCGGCGCGGCGGTGGCCGCTGCCATGTTCGAGCCGCTGCGCGCCGACGGCCAGACGCCGCTGGCGTTGCGGGTGCAGGGCAGCAATTTCCAGATCCAGGTCTGGCGCGCGCTGTTGTCGATTCCCTACGGCGGTTTCGCCAGCTACGGCCAGATCGCCGCCGCTGTGGGGCGGCCGCGCGCGGCGCGGGCGGTGGGCAGCGCGGTGGGCGCCAATCCGGTGGCCTGGCTGATTCCCTGCCACCGGGTGATCCGCGCCGAGGGCGCTTTGGGCGAATATCGCTGGGGAGCGGAGCGCAAGGTGGAATTGATAGGCTGGGAGGGCGCGGTGATGGCCGGCCTGCAGCCGGCCTGACGCGGTTCCGCGTTTACCAGGCCTCTTGGCTGAGCTGGCGGAAGAACTGCCGCGCCAATTGGTCCAGGGCCGGGTCGCCCTGGCTCTGCGCTCGCCGGTACAGCGCCATCGGCACCGCGGGCAGCGGCGGCAGCGCTTCGCGCGGCAGCGGCGCGACGTCGGGCAACTCCTCGTCCGACAGCAAGGCGCCGACCCCCAGCCCGGCTTGCAAGGCGGCCTGCACCGCCAGCAGGCTGGAGCTTTCCAGCACCACGCGGTAGGGCCGCCCGGCGTTCTCGAGCGCTTGCAGCATGGCGTCGCGCCAGCTGCAGGGCGCGGCGAACAAAATCAGCGGCAAGGGCTCGGCGGCCGGCATCGCGCCGTGCTGGGCCAGCCAGGGCAGCGGGCATTCCACCACCCAGCTGGGCGCGGCGTCCAGCTGCGCCACCCGCGGGCTGGCGATCAGCAGATCCAGCTCTTCGCGCTGGAAGGCCGCGCTCAATTCCCGTCCCGGCGCCACCCGGATGTCCAGTTGCAGCCCTGGCCGCGCCGCGGCGAAATCCGCCAGCACCCGCGGCAGATTGCGGCTGACCAGGTCCTCGATCAAGCCGATGCGGCAGCGGCTGGCCGGCACGGCCGGCGTGGACGGGCGCATTTGCTCGGCCAGGCTGACGATACGTTCGGCGTAGGGCAGCAATTGCCGCCCCGCCGCGGTGAGGCTGACGCCGCGCGGCGAACGCTGCAGCAGGGTTTGGCCGCAGTGTTGTTCCAGTTTGCGCAATTGCAGGCTTAGGGCCGGCTGAGTGCGGCCCAAGTCCGCGGCCGCGCGGTTGATGCTGCCGCGGCGCGCCACGGCGATCAGCGCGCGCAGCAAGGCGGTGTCCAAGTCTCCGGTCATGATTTTTTCTTATAACAATGCCTTGAATATTCAGTCTACCTATAAGCGACGGGAAAGTTTAGCCTGAGGACGGACATTTCCCATGAGGCGCGCAAACATGTTTATCGCGGCATTGCTGCTGGCGGTCGCCGGCTCCGTCGTCTACCACCTGTCGATCAAACAGGTGCCGGAGGCGGCGAATCCCTTTTTTTCATTGGCGGTCAGTTATGGCGTGGCCATGCTGGCGTGCGTGCTGGGAATGTGGTGGCTGCCGGGCGGCGGCCAGCGCGGACTGGCCGCGCTGAACTGGAGCAGCCTGGGGGTGGCGGCGGGCATCGTCGGCATCGAGCTGGGCTTTTTGCTGGCCTATCGCGCCGGATGGCACGTCGGCTACGCGGCGCTCAGTTCCAATGTGCTGACCGCGCTGGTGTTGCTGCCGCTGGGCTATCTGCTGTTCCGCGAACAGCCGTCGCTGGGCAAGCTCGGCGGCATGGCCTTGAGCATGGCCGGCTTGTGGGTGATGCTGCGTTTTCGCTGAGCGCCGCCCGCGGGACGGGCGGCGTTCAAAGCGCTTGTCAGCCGGCGTGCTGCGGCAGGTGGACGGCCAGCTTGAAGCCGTCGGCCTGATCGCAGAACTCCAGCCGGCCCTTATGTTGCTTGACCACGCGGCTGACGATGGCGAGGCCCAGGCCGCTGCCGCCGTCGGTGCCGCGGTGTTCGGCCAGCCGTTCGAACGGCGCCAGCGCGGTTTCGCGCAACTCGGCCGGGATGCCCTTGCCGTGGTCCAGCACGCTGAGCACGGCGAAGCCGTCGACTTGTTCGACGCAGACTTCCACCGGCGGCGCGCCGTAGCGGCGCGCGTTTTCCAGCAGATTGGACAAGAGCCGCTCTAGCGCCAGCCCGTCGCCCTGCAACTCCGGCTCGGCCCGCCGCTCCAGACCCACCTCCATGCCTTCGCGGGCGAAGCGCGACACCACGCTGGCGGCGAGGTCGGCCAGCGCCACCGGCTCCAGCCGCGTGGTTTCCTCGGCGCGGGCGAAGTCGATGAACTGGCGCACGATCTGCGACAGCTCGTCGATGTCGGCCAGCATATCGTGCTGGTCCGGGCTGTCCTGCTGCAGCTCCAGCGTCAGCTTGAGCCGGGTCAGCGGCGTGCGCAGGTCGTGGGACAGGCCGGCCAGCATCAGCCGGCGCTCGCGCGCGGCGCTGTCCAGCGCCTGCGCCATCAGGTTGAAGTTATGGGCCAGCACTTTCACCTCGCGCGGGCCGTCCTCCGGCACCGCCGCCGGCATGGTGCCGGCGGCCAGTTCCCGGCTGGCCAGCACCACGCGGCTGATCGGCCGCGTCACCCGCCAGGCGACGACGAAGGCCAGCAGGCTGGCGACGATGGAGGCCAGCAGCGCCGCCTGCATGATGGTGTTGATCGGCCGGTCGCTGTAGCGGCCGAAGGGCAGCACCAGCCAATAGGCCTGGTCCAGCACGTGCACATTGACCCAGAGTTCGCTGCGATCCTCTATCTGGGCGTGGCGCACTTCGATGGGCTCGTTGAGGCCGTGCGACAGCCGTTGCGCCAGGGTCTCGCCCAGGCGCGGCACGTAGTCGGTGAAATTGACGCCCTGGTCGGCGTTGATGGGCAGCAGGCGCGGCAGGCCGGGGCGGTTGTAGCCGGCCAGGAATTCGGCGCGCTCGGTGTTGGTCATCGCCTCCATGGTGCCTTCCAGGAAGGCCAGGGTGTCCACCGTCTGCGAATACAGTTGCTTGTCCAAGAGCTTGTGGCGCTCGCCGGCGGCCATCCACAGGGTGACGAACTGGGTGGTCAGCACCACCAGCACCACCAAGACCGCCAGCCGGAAGAACAGCGAGCCGGTCAGCTTGCGCACAGCTTACTCCCGCGGCGTGCCGTCCGGCACGAACACATAGCCGTAGCCCCATACCGTCTGGATGAAGCGCAACTGGGTGTCGCCGCTTTCCAGCGCCTTGCGCAACCGGGAGATGTGCACGTCTATGCTGCGGTCCAGCGATTCGCCGTTGCCCTTGCCCAGCGCCATTTCCATCAGTTGTTCGCGGGTCAGCGGCCGGCGCGGATGGCTGACCAGCACCGACAGCACCGCGAACTCCGCGCTGGTCAGCGTCACCGGCTGGCCGGCCTTGCGCAGTTCGCGCTGGCCCAGATTGAGCACGAATTCGCCGAAGCTCACTTCCTCGTCGGCGTCGTGGCGCGCGCCCAGCGCCGGCGTGGCGTGATGACGGCGCAGCACCGACTGGATGCGGGCGGTGAGCTCGCGCGGATTGAACGGTTTGGGCAGGTAGTCGTCGGCGCCCATTTCCAGGCCGAGGATGCGGTCGATGTCTTCGCCGCGCGCGGTGAGCATGATCACCGGAATGGTTTCGCCCTGGGCGCGCAGCCGGCGCACCACCGCCAGGCCGTCCTCGCCGGGCATCATCACGTCCAGCACCATCAGGTCCGGGCGATTGCGCGCCAGCTTGCGGTCCAGGTCCTTGGAGTCCGGCAGCGCTTCCACCGCGTAGCCTTGTTGGCTCAGATAGCGGGTCAGCAGCTCGCGCAGCTTGGCGTCGTCGTCGACGACCAGTATCTTATTGTGTTCCATGCGTTTTTTCCTCGGAGCGGAGTGTCAGCTTAGCGGCTGGCCCCGGGATGCGGCAGCGCGCCTGATGAAGATATGTTAAGCCGGTTCTCGCGATCACACACCTTAACAAATCAGCGATTGTCGCTCATGTCTGCCTCATGCCGCGAGTCTAGGCTGCGTAATGGGGCGTTCCGGGGGGATGGGCGCGGGGCGATGCCTTTGGCATCCGCGGCGCTTGGTGTATGCTGTCCGCCCTCGCCGGGCCGTGCTTCGGGCCCGGAGTTCCTTTTCCAGCACCTTCGACAGGATAAAACAGCTTTCATGACGCGGTTGCCGATTCTTCTCATCATTGCCTTGCTGCAAGCGCTCGCCGGCGCGCCGGCCCTGGCGCGAGGGAAGGAGCGCGGCCCCATGCCGCCGGAGATGGAGCCGGCGCCGGGCCGCCGTTGCCAGGCGCGGCCCGATCCGGACTGCAAGGAGTTGCGCCGCCTGCGCAATTTGCGCCTGCGCGAGGCGGTGCAGGACGGCGATTTGCCGCCGGAGCAGATGCATAGGCCGCCGCCGCCCTACTGGCGAATGAGCCCGGACGACGCGGCGCCTCCGCCGCCGGATCGCGTCAAGCCGCATTTCTGGCGCGACCGCCGCAAGCGCGGCTCGGACTGAGCCCGCTGCGCGTCATGCCCGGCTGGCGAAGCGGGATTTCTATTGATAAGCTTTGAATAGAATACGCCGGCCTTTTCATTCCAATTCCAATTCTCGCGGCCGGAACGGTTTGCGGCGCAAACCGTTCCGCGGCCTTGGGCCTGGCTGGCTGCCCGCCGCGCCGATAAGGCGCGGCGTCTTCTCGCCCATTCAGACGGGCGCAGCGATAAACGGCTATGCGCAAGGGGCATGCCTTGAAAAACAATAGGGGATACGGCGCGTTGCGGCGCGCCTGGGGACTGGGGCTGGCCTTGTGCTGGCTGGCGGACGCGGCGGCGGCGCAATGGGATTGCAGCCGCGCCACCGCGCCGCAGCGTTGCGAGTTGCACCGCCAGGGCACCATGGCCTGCAACGATTTGCCGGTTAACGGCAGGCACGCCTGCCTGCAGTTTTACACGCCGGCCTTGAGCTGCCTGCGCGAGCGAGACGCCAAGCGTTGCGAAGCCTTGCGGGCGGCGCACAGTTCTTGCGACGGGCTGGAGGGCAAGGCGCGCCGCGTCTGCATCAACGAGCGGCTGCCGCCGCCGGATTGCGCGCGTTCGGCCAACCCCGCGCGCTGCCGCGCCCGCGCCGAGGCCGAGCTCAAATGCGCGGACCGCGAGATCGCCCAGCGCCTGTGCGTGCGCCAGGCCTTGCAAGCCGATTGAGCGCTGTCATTTGGCCGTGGTCGGATCGAACCACAGGCTGCGGTCGGCGAAGGGCGTGCTGGGCGGCAGGAAGGGATTGTCGATGCGGATCAGCCGCCGGTGTTTCAGGTCCAGCCGCTGAATCAGGCCGGCGTGGTATTTCTGGAACAGCCGCTGGTACTCGCCGTTGCGCAGCATCTGCCGCATGCCCTGCTCCACGCGTTGCGCCAGCCGCTGTCCTTCCGCGTCGCGGCCGAACCAGAAGTAAGTGGGCAGCGGGTAGTAGAGCAATAGGGAGCGTTCCAGCGCGATATGCCGATATTGCGGCTGGTAGACGCGCATTTCCTCCTCCACCTCGGCCACGCCGCGCGAGAACGAGTCGCCCAGGCCGCGTTCCAGCATGCGGAACAGCCCGTCGTAATTGGGGTCGGTCACCACGGTCAGCCCGGCCTGTTTCAGGATGGCGTTGTCGCCCCAGCCTTCTCCCTGGATGACGCTGAAACGGCGCAAGTCCGCCAAACTCGTCACCGTGTCGAAATCCGCTTGCCGCGCGTCGCGGATCAGCAGCACGCGATAGCCGAGCAGGCCGCGGTCTATCGGGATTCGCACCGGCAGATAGCGACGTTCGTAGTCGCGGTTGGTTTCGCGGATCACCACGTTGAGCCGGCCGCGCGGATGGCCCAATTCCTGCAGCTGGCGGGCCTCGTTCATCCTCGGCGCGAAACGCAGGCTGTAATCTCCCCAGCTCGCGCGGGTGGCGTCCAGCGCGGCGCGCAGAATCGCCCAATGGTAGTCGTAGCGCTCGTCGGCGGCGCTTTCCGGCGCGTGGCCGATATAGACCATGCCGGCCGCCAGGGCGGACGCCGGCAATCCGCCGCCGAAGGCGAGGAGGACGGCCAGCCAGCAGCCGGCCAGCCGGCGAAGAAATAGGGATTGCCGCATCGGAGGAACCTCGAAAAAGCGCGCAGACGCCGCGCGCCGCTTCTTCATGATGGATAGCGGCGCCGCGGCGCGCAAGGGGCGCCCGCCGTTGCCGGGTTTGCGCGGGGTCAAGCGGCGGGGCGAAACTAGGTCTATTAGTAAATATTCACATAGATACCAATATATCGGACTCCTATCATCCTCCGAATGCCGGAACAGCCTTGTCGGCAAGCGGCATTCACTCTCGGGGGACGACTTATGCAATTCAAGAAAACACTGCTGGCCTTGTCGCTGGGCCTGGCCCTGGCGCCCGCGCTGACCATGGCGGCGCCGCCGCTGACCGCGGCCAACAGCGGCTCCACCGCGGAAGCCGCGCGCGGCAACGCCTGGCTGGAAATCGACAAGGCGGCGCTGGATCACAATCTGGCCGAACTCAAGCGCCTGGTGGGCGCCGACACCAAGGTGTGCGCCATCTTGAAGGCCGACGCCTACGGCCACGGCATCGCCAACGTGATGCCGTCCATCATCGCCCAGGGCATTCCCTGCGTGGGCATCGCCAGCAATGAAGAGGCCCGCGTGGCCCGCGCCAGCGGCTACAAGGGCGTGGTGGCGCGCGTGCGCAGCGCCACGCAGGAAGAGATAGCCGACGGCCTGCAATACGATATGCAAGAGCTGGTGGGCAATCTGGAACTGGCGCGTCAGGCGTCTGCGCTGGCCAAGCGCCAGGGCAAGACGCTGCAAATCCACCTGGCGATCAACTCCGCCGGCATCAGCCGCAACGGCGTGGAGCTGGCCAGCAAGCAAGGCCGCCGCGACGCGCTGGCCATGCTCAAGCTGCCCAATCTGCAAGTGGTGGGCATCATGACCCACTTCCCGGTGGAGGATAAGGCCGACGTGCAAAAAGGCCTGGCGGCGTTCAAGCAGGAAAGCGCCTGGCTGATCAAGGCCGGCGGTCTGGACCGCAGCAAGATCACCCTGCACTGCGCCAACAGCTTCGCCACGCTGGAAGTGCCGGAAGCGCGGCTGGACATGGTGCGTCCGGGCGGCGCCATCTTCGGCGACACCGTGCCCAGCCATACCGAATATCTGCGCGTGATGGCCTTCAAATCGCGAGTGGCGGCGGTCAACCGCTATCCGGCCGGCAACACCGTCGGCTACGACCGCACTTACACGCTGAAGCGCGAGTCCTTGCTGGCCAACATCCCGGTAGGCTATTCCGACGGCTATCGTCGCGCCTTCACCAATAAGGCGCATGTGTTGATCAACGGCCAGCGCGCGCCGGTGGTGGGCAAGGTGTCGATGAACACGCTGATGGTGGATGTGACCGAGATTCCGGGCGCCAAGATCGGCGACGAGGTGGTGTTGTTCGGCAAGCAGGGCAAGGCCGAAATCGGCGCCGCCGAGCTGGAGGACATCAACGGCGCCTTGCTGGCCGACCTCTACACGGTGTGGGGCAATTCCAATCCCAAACTGCTGGTGAACCGCTAAGAACCTGTTTACGATCTGCTGCGCGTTGGCGATACGGCGTTGAAAACCCCTTCGAAATGCTCATGTACCGTGTGTACATTCCGCTTTCTCAGCCGTTTTCGCCTTGTCTCGCCTTAGCTCGCGAGATCGTGAACACGTTCTAAGAAGCTGTTTTAGTCTTGTCCCGCTCTTGCTTGCGGGACTTTGAACAGGCTCTACGTCGGCCCGCGCCGCCGCCGTCCGCGGCGGCGGCGTGTGAGTCTTCACAGTCTGCTGGCGAATTGCCCTGGTTTGGACTTAGATGAATCATGTTCCCGCATCAGGAGTGCGCCATGCAGTTCGACGAAGTTCGCCCAGAGCATTTCACCACGCTGTCCCGCAACCCGTTTCCGCATATTCTGATCGACCGGGCCTTGCAGCAGATCGCCGGCGGCAGCGCCGATGGCTCGCAGTTCCGCAAGGACGTGCTGGCCGCGGCGGGCTGGAGCCATGGCGGGCTGACGCCGTTCGGCAAGTATCCGGCCGACGCCTGCGAGGCGTTCAACCGCATCCGCAAGGTGCTGGAAGTCACCCAGGAGCCCGGCGCCATCCTGGCGGAACTGGAGAAGGACGCGCCCAAGATCTGAACCCGCGCGCGGTTCACGCAAAAGCCCGCCTGTCGGCGGGCTTTGTTCTTGCGCGCAGACGCCGGATCTAGCCGGCGGCCTTTCTCAGGATGATGTACAACTCATCCTTCAGCCGCAGTTTTTCCTTTTTCAGGGTTTCGATTTCGTAGTCGACGGAAGGCTCGATGCGCGCTTCCATATTCTTGATCTTCTGGTCTAGGTCGTTGTGTTTGTTGAACAGGCGGGTGAAGTGCTCGTCTTCGGTTTTCAGCTTGCTGATCAGTTCGCGGTATTCGGGAAACATGGGCGACTCCTTGGGCGGGTGGATACATGGAGCGGCTGGCGACGCGGGCCCGGGCGAAGCCTAAGGGCAAAAACTGCGGCCGTCAGCGATCAGATACTGCCAAACCATGCTAACACCGCGCGGCGGCGAAGGTTATTGATCCAGAGCAGACACCCGCCCTTAGGCCACCAGCCGGGCGCGGCAAGGCGCGCTCAGACTCTGTTCAACGCCGTATCGCCGAAGCGCGGCAGGTTCTCAGGGTTTGAACCAGGGCCGTCCACGCTGGGTGGGCAGTTGGTAGCGCTCGGCCAGTTTCTCGTAGCCGCCGGCGGCGGCGAAGCGGCGCAGGCCCAGGTTGAAGCGGTCGCGGTCGCGGACGTCGCGGAAGGCCAGCCGGTAATGGGTGGGAGTGAACAGCGCGTACGGACAGAGCTTGGCTTTGATGTCGATCTCGTGGTTCAGCTCGCGGCTCAGTTGCTGGAAGATGTTGACGTCGGAAATCGCCACGTCGGCGCGTTCGCTGTACAGCAGGCGGTTGAGGGTGACCTGCGGCGACTCCTCGCGGTAGGACGGAATCTGCGGCGTCAGCGCGGCGAAGGCGGGGCCCAGATAGAGGTGGGCGCCCTGGAAGGCCGCCACCCGGAAGCGGGCCAGATCGTCCAGCCGCCGCAGGCGGATGCGGCGTTTGCACAGCGTGATCGCCATGTTCTGGTAAACGATGTAGGGCTCGGAAACATGGCCGCCGCTATTGGCGATGGCGGCGTCCACCTGGCCGTTGGCCAGCCAGGTGTGGGCGCGCAGATTGGGGCCGAAGCGGATCTGAGGCTGATAGCCGGCCTGGCTCAGGGCCTGGCTGACGATGTCGAATTCCACGCCTTTGCCGCGTTCGGCGTCGATATAGGGCTGTTTGGTTTCGCCCAGCGCCACCCGGATCGACGGCAGCGCGGCAATCTGGGCGCTGAGCAGCAGAGCCGGCAAGGCGCGGAGGACGGGATGGAGCGGCGTAAGAGCCATGGGCCGGTAGCGAAGTCGATGTGTTTGCAATGGCGGGCGCCCTTGGGCGCGGCCGCCGAATAGATTCTTTATAGCCGCTGGCCCGGGTCCGGCCTCGCCTGATGCGCGGATCGCGGCTGCCGCATTGTAGCGATTGCGCGGCCGCGCTTCCCGGGTTTCCGGCAAGGGTCCGGCAAAAAGCGAGAATATGGCTTATCCACAGGGTTTGGCGCAACGCCGTGCTTATCCACAGCGTGTTTCGCGCGCGTCGGCCCCGCCTTTTACTTGATGCCCAGCCTTTCCATCCGGTAGCGCATCGAGCGGAAGGTGACGCCCAGCTGCTTGGCGGCCTGGGTGCGGTTGAAGCGGGTGCCTTCCAGCGCCTTGAGGATGGCCTCGCGCTCCACCCGGTCCAGAAAATCCTGCAGCGCCTCGCCGTCGGCGCAGGTCGGCGCTTCGCCGTCGCCATGGCCGCCGTGATCGCCCGGCAGCAGCTGCAGGTCCCGCAATTCGATGCGGGCGTCGCTGGCCAGCGCCACCGCGCGTTCCAGGATGTTTTCCAGTTCGCGGAAGTTGCCCGGGTAGTTGTATTCCAGCAAGGCCTTGAGCGCCGCCGGCGCCAGCCGCGGCTTTTCATCGGGAGAAAAGCGCTCCAGCAGGCTGGCGATGTAGCGCGGCAGATCCTCGCGCAGCTCGCGCAGCGGCGGCATGCGCAGCGGCAGCACGTTCAGCCGGTAGTACAGGTCCTGGCGAAAGCTGCCGGCGTCCACCCGCGCCGCCAGGTCCTTGTGGGTGGCGCAGATGATGCGCACGTCCACCGCCTCTTCCTGGGCGTTGCCCAGGCGGCGCACTTTCTTTTCCTGAATCGCGCGCAGCAGCTTGACCTGCATCGCCAGCGGCAGATCGGCCACTTCGTCCAGAAACAGCGTGCCGCCGTTGGCTTGCTGGAAGAAGCCGTCGCGGTCGTTGTCGGCGCCGGTGAACGCGCCTTTGCGGTAGCCGAAGAATTCGCTTTCCATCAGCGTTTCCGGGATGGCGCCGCAGTTGACCGGAATGAACGGCCGTTCGGCGCGCGCGCTGTGCTCGTGTATCATCCGCGCCGCCTGTTCCTTGCCGGTGCCGGATTCGCCGCTGACGTAGACTGCGGCCTGGCTGCGCGCCAGTTTGCCGACCAGGCGCAGCGCTTCCTGGATCGCCGGCGATTCGCCGTCCAGCCGCACCGCGGCTTCGGCCTTGCCGTTGTCCACGCGCAGCACGGATTTCACCAGGCTGCGCAATTGCGCCAAGCTGACCGGTTTTTGCAGGTAGTCGAAGGCGCCGGCCTTCATCGCCAGCACCGCGTTGTCGGTGTTGCCGTAGGCGGTGATCACCGCGATGGGCACGTCCAGGCCCTGTTCGGCGATGTGGCGCACCACTTCGATGCCCTCGCCGTCCGGCAGCCGCATATCGGTCAGCGCCAGGTCGAAGGGCTGGCTGTTCAGGCTGAGCTTGGCGGCGCCGACGCTGGCGGCGGTGGCCACGTCCAGGCCCATCTTGATCAGGGTCAGTTCCAGCAGTTCGCGGATGTCCGGTTCGTCGTCGATCACCAGCACGCGCAGGGAGGATTTAGCCATAAGCCTTGTGACAGATCAGACGGAACACGCCGCCGGGCGGGCAGTAGTCCAGCCGCGCGTCGTTGGCTTCCGCCAGTTCGCGCGCGATGTACAGCCCCAGTCCGGTGCCGGCGCTTTCCGTGGTGAAAAAGGGTTCGAACAAGCGGGCCTGGGCATCTTCGCTCATGCCGGGACCATCGTCCATCACCTTGATGGTCAGGTGGTTTTCCACTTCGCCCACTTCGACGCGCACCGCGCCCGGCTGCTTGCTGGAGTAGCGCCAGGCGTTGGCCAGCAGATTGTTGAGAATCTGGCCGAAATGGCCGCGGTCGAACTGGACCGCGGCGGCCTGCGCCTGGTAGACGCAGCAGATCGCGCCGGCGGCGGCGGCCTCCACCACGCCGAAGTGGTCCAGCAGCTCGTCCAGGAAGGCTTGCAGCCGGATGGGCTCGGGCTTGATCCGGTCGCGGCGGTTCAAGGCCAGCACTTCCTGCACCATGTGGTTGATGCGCTTGCTGTTGCCCTGGACGATGCGGATCAGCCGCTGGCGCGCCGGGTCGGTTTCGTCTTCGGCCAGCAGGTCGGCCGCGTGGTTGATCGCCGACAGCGGGTTGCGGATTTCATGGGCGATGTTGGCGGTGAGCCGCCCCAGCGCCGCCAGCTTGACGCGTTTGCCCTCTTCCGCCATGTCGGCCATGTCGCGCATGAACAGCAAGAGCGCGTGGTCGTCGCCCACCAGCACCGGCACCATGCGGCCCACCAATTGGCGGCCGCGGATATTGCGGTCGATGAAGCTGGGATTGGGCGGGCAGCCGTTGTGCCGCCAGCGTTCCACCAGCGGCAGCAGCTCGGGCACGGCGTGGCCGCGGCGCATGGCGCCGAAATAGCGCGCCGCCTGGTTGTTGAACTGGCGCAGCAGGCCGGACGGGTCCAGCACCACCACCGCGTCGCGCTGGCTTTGCAGCACCAGCTCGTTCAGGCGGTTGAGGTTGGCGATCTCGCCGCCGCGGCGGGTGGCCAGCGCTTCGGAGTCGCGCGCCACCCGGCCCAGCTTCCAGGTGACGATGGAGGTGATGAAGCCGGCGGTGGCCAGCAGCGCGGAGTAGTAGAAATCCGAGCCGCGGCCTATGCCCAGGTATTGCTCGACGCCGACGAAGGACAGCAGGATCAGCGTGGCGATGGAGGCGTAGAACAGCGCGTAGCGGCCGGAGGACAGCAGGCCGGCCACCGCCAGATAGGGCAAGAGCAGGATGCCGTAGCCGCTGCGCACGCCGTCGTTGATGCCCATCAGCAGCACGATCATCGCGATGTCGGCGGCGATGGCCAGCGTCAGTTGCAGGGTGTGGGCCAGCCGGCCGTTGCGCAGCAGGAACCAGGCGCCGATCAGCGCGGCGTAAACGCCGCTCCACAGATAGAAGACTTTGCCGCCGGCCACCAGCGATTCGCCTTCGCGGTTGGCGAACAGCGACATCGCCAGCAGCACCAGCAGCAGCGCCGCCCGGAAACTGTTGATGAAGACCAGCCCGCTGCGCGGGGTCAACGGCGTCGGCGGGCGGTCCCGGTTCATGTCGTCGGCAGCTCGCTGATGGCGCTGACGCTCCATTTCTTCGGCATCAGCTTGCCCTTCTTGCCGCGCTTGCCGGCGAACTCCGCCAGCGGCAGTTTTTCATCGGAGGCCTTGCCGCGCACCGACAGCGTGGACAGCAGCGCTTTTTCGCCGTTGACCAGGCCGACGGCGGTGACGGCTTCGCCGTCTTCCACCGCCATCAGCATCAGGCCGCGGCCCTTGGCCAGTTCCTTGAGCTCGGCGGCCGGGAAGGCCAGCAGCCGGCCGTTGTCGGCGGCGGCCACCAACTGGGTGCCCTCGCCTATGCCGGCGGCCGGCAGCGGCGCCGGGGCCAGCACGGCTTCCTCCGGGTTCAGCGTCAGGAAGGCCTTGCCGGCCTTGACCCGGCCGGCCATGTCGCCCAGCTTGGCGATGAAGCCGTAGCCGCCGGAGCCGGCGACGACGAAGCGGGCCTCGTCCTTGCCGGATAGCATCTGCGCCGGCTTGGCGCCGTCCTGCAAGTCCACCAGCGAGGCCACCGGCACGCCGTCGCCGCGGCCGGTGGGCACGTCGGCCGGGTCCACGGTGTAGGCGCGGCCCTTGCTGTCCAGCACGATCACCGACCACACGGTGCGGGTTTCCACCACGGTGTGCAGCGCGTCGCCGTCCTTGAAGGCCAGCGCGGCGAGGTCAACGTTGTGACCGACGCGGGCGCGGATCCAGCCCTTTTGCGACAGGATGATGGTGACCGGCTCGTCGGCAATGGTCTGGGTCAGCACCGCGCGCTCGGCGGTCTTGATCTCGCTGCGGCGCTTGTCGCCGTATTTGGCGGCGTCGGCCTGGATTTCCTCGCGCATCATGCTGCGCAGCGCGTCCGGGGTGTCCAGCACGTGGCGTAGGCCTTCGCGCTCCTCGCGCAGATCGGACAGCTCTTTCTCCAGCTTGAAGCCTTCCAGCCGCGCCAGTTGGCGCAGGCGGATTTCCAGGATGTCCTCGGCCTGGATCTCGGTCAGGCCGAAGGCCTTGATCAGGTCCGGCTTGGGTTCGTCGGATTCGCGGATCACGCGTATCACTTCATCGATGTGGATGAAGGCGATCATCCGGCCTTCCAGGATGTGGATGCGCTTTTCCACCTGGGCCAGCCGGTGCTGCAGGCGGCGGGTGACGGTGGTGCGGCGGAAGTCCAGCCATTCGCTGAGAATGGGCTTGAGGCCTTTCTGACCCGGGCGGCCGTCCAGGCCTATCATCACCAGGTTCATCGAGGCGTTGCCTTCCAGGCTGGTCTGCGCCAGCAGGGTGTTGATGAACTCGTCCGGGTCCTGGCGGCTGGATTTGGGTTCGAACACCAGGCGCACCGGGCATTCGCTGTCGGATTCGTCGCGCACGCGGTCCAGCAGCGACAGCATCAGGCTCTTCAGGTTTTGCTGGTCCTGAGTCAGCGCCTTCTTGCCGGTCTTGACCTTGGGATTGGTGGCTTCTTCGATTTCCGCCAGCACTTTTTGCGCGCTGGAGCCGGGCGGCAGCTCGGACACGATCACGCGCCACTGGCCGCGCGCCAGCTTTTCTACTTCCCATTTGGCGCGCACGCGCACGCTGCCGCGGCCGCTCTCATAGGCGGCGAGGATGTCTTCGGCCGGGGTGATGATCTGGCCGCCGCCGGGGAAGTCCGGTCCGGGCACGTATTGCATCAGCGCCGCGGTGTCCAGTTCCGGATCGTCCAGCAGCGCGACGCAGGCTTGGGCCACTTCGGTCAGATTGTGCGGCGGGATTTCGGTGGCGAGACCCACGGCGATGCCGGAGGCGCCGTTGAGCAGCACCATCGGCAGGCGCGCCGGCAGCAAGCGCGGCTCTTCGAAGGCGCCGTCGTAATTGGGCACGAAGTCCACGGTGCCCATGTCGATTTCCGACAGCAGCAGGTCGGCAATCGGCGTCAGCCGCGCCTCGGTGTAGCGCATCGCCGCAGCGCCGTCGCCGTCGCGGCTGCCGAAGTTGCCCTGGCCGTCGATCAAGGGGTAGCGCAGCGTGAAGTCCTGCGCCATGCGCACCAGCGCCTCGTAGGCGGAGCTGTCGCCGTGCGGGTGGTATTTACCCAGGATTTCGCCGACCACGCGCGCGGATTTCACCGGCTTGGCGCCGTGGGCCAGGCCCATGTCGCGCATCGCGTACAGGATGCGGCGCTGCACCGGTTTCTGGCCGTCGGCCACTTCCGGCAGCGCGCGGCCCTTGACCACGCTCATCGCGTATTCCAGGTAGGCGCGCTCGGCGTACAGGTCCAGCGGAATCCACTCGCCGTCGTCGGCGTCCGCCGCGGGAGGAGTGGGCGGCGGCGGGGTCAGGGCGGCGGCGCCGTCCGGCTTAGTCTCGGCAAACAGATCGTCGTTATCGTTCATATGGGCAAGGCAGGAGTTGAATCGGTTAGCGTTCATCGGCCGGCGTTTGCGCCACGGCAAAGCCTGTCCTCACGGTTATAGCTGGCGAGGACGCCTTGTCGTAAGCTTGGCCCGGAAGCGCCGCAAGCCGGCCGATGATAATGAATCAGTTCAGAGGAATTCTACTATGGCAAACCGAGTTGCGTGGCACTGCCACCGTTTCGATGGTTTTACGCCGCTGGCGCTGTATCGGGCCTTGCAGCTGCGCGACCAGGTGTTCGTGGTGGAGCAGCAGTCGATTTACGGCGATGTGGACGGCGTGGATCTGCACTGTCTGCACCTGTCCGGCCACGACGACGGCGGCCGGTTGCTGGCCTATGCGCGCTTGATCGCGCCGGCGGAGAAATACCCGGACGCGGCGGCGATAGGCCGGGTGGTGGTGGCGCCGGAGGCGCGCGGCCAGGGCTTGGGCAAGGCGCTGCTGGCGCAGGCGGTGGCGCAGTGCCGCGCGCATTTTCCGCAGGCGGCCATCATGTTGTCGGCTCAGACCGACGCGCAGGCCTTGTACGAGAGTTTCGGCTTTCGCGTGGTGTCCGAGCCTTACGACGACGGCGGCATTCCGCATGTGGACATGCGGCGCGAGGCCGGCGTTTAAAACCGCTTCATCGCGTATTCCACAATGAAAAACCCACCCCGCAAGGGGGTGGGCGCATTCAGGCGAGGGCTTGGGCTCAGCGTTTGACCGCCGGGCCGTCGCTGCCCAGTTCCACCGCGTAGGCCAGCGCCAGTTGCGAGAACTTCAGCGCGTGGCGAGCCTGGTTGCCGGCGCTGGCGAGGGTGTCGCGCACGGTGTGGATATTGGGGTTGGACTGGTTGAAGGCGGATTCGAACGGGAAGGACGCCGGGTAGCCGTTCTTGTGCCAGGAGGCGTGGTCGGAGCACGCGTAGCCGCAAGAGCTGTAGCCCACTTTCAGATTGGGCAGGTAGGCCTTGGCCAGATTGGCGAGGAAGGTGTTCTGCGACGCGTTGGTGTAGTCGGTGAACAGGAAGATGTCTTCCGCGCTGCCCTGGTAGTTGGTCATGTCCAGCTGCAAGGCGCCCACCACGTTGACCTTCTGCTGTTTGTAGCGGTTGGCGATGTCGGAGGAGCCGCGCAGGCCCACTTCTTCCGCCGCGTAGGCCATGAACTTGATGGTGCGGCGCGGCTGGTAGTTGTTGGCCAGCAGCACGCGGATCACCTCGGTCAGGCTGGCGATGCCGGAAGCGTCGTCGTCGGCGCCCGGCGCGCGGCTGGTTTCGCCGGTGCCGTTGCCCACGGTGGAGTCCAGGTGGCCGCCCAGCACCAGGGTTTCGGCGGCGTTGTCCTTGCCCTTGATGGTGAGGATCACCGATTTTTGCGGCCAGGCGCTGTGGGCGAACTGCTCCACGGTCACATCGCCGCGGCCGGCGGCCAGCTGCCGCCATTGGCTGGCGATCCAGTTGGAGGCGTTGACGCCGTGGCTGGTGGTGTAGAAGCGGTTCTGGTAGTTGGACAGCGACTGGATGGTGCCGAGGATGTTGCTGTCCTGCAGCTGCGGCAGCAGCTTGTTGACGACGGCCTGGTCGTTGATCTGGTAGCTGGGCAGCAGTGCGCTGGCCACCGGGGCCTTCAACGCGCTGCGCGCGTCCTGCAGATCCTTGTGCACGATGAAGCCGCCGCAATGGCGCAGGCTGTGGTGGATGGCGTCCGACAATTGCGGCAGCACGCTGTCGTCCACTTGCACCAGGTGGACTTTCTCGGTGGCCACGCCCTTGGCGGACACGCCGGCCGGCAGCGCGCTCACCGCCAGCTGGCGGCTTTCCTGGCTGAGGCTTTTCGGGCTGACCTGTTGCAGCAATTGATAGGCGTCGTCGCCGATGGAAATCCACACCGGGGCGGCCTGGGCGGCGCCGGCCAGGCTGGTGGCGGCCAAGAGCGCGACGAGACTCGGTTTGAGAGTGAGCATTCCGGAATTCCTGAGCGATGCCGGCCATGGACGGGCCATGGCCGGCGGATGGGAGAAGCGGCGCGGGCCGTCACGGCCGCGCCGTCAGACGGTCATCAGCTGCCGCAAGCCACGCCCACGGCGGTGAAGGCCTTGGTCACGTCGGCCTTGCTGTAGCCGCGCGCTTCGGCCGCTTTTTCAACGCCGCAAGCGGCGCTGTTGTAAGTGGCGTTGGCGGTCCAGTACAGGCGGTTGGCGTCCACGAACACTTCAAAGGCCTTGCGGGTGTTCCAGCCGGCGCTGGTGGCGATCAGGTAGAAAGCCTTGTTGTACACGCCGCTGGAGTAGTGCACGTCCAGGCCGCTGGTGTAGTCCTTGGCGTGGCCGATGGAACGGCCGTCCTTGGTCGGATCGGCGAAGTAGCGCAGCGCGCCGGTCTGCTTGAAGATCTCCGCGCCCACCAGGAAGTCGTTCTTGCCCTTCATGTAGTACTCGGCGGCTTCGCCGGCCATGTCGGAGAACGCTTCGTTGATGCCGCCGGACTGGCCGCTGTAGACCAGGCCGGAGTTCTGCTCGGTGAAGCCGTGGCTGACTTCGTGAGCGGACACGTCCAGCGACACCAGCGGGTAGAAGCGGGTGGCGCCGTCGCCGAAGGTCATCGCGCTGCCGTCCCAGAACGCGTTTTCATAGTTGCGGCTGTAGTGCACCTTCATCAGCAGCTTCTGGTTGATCGGACGCAGGTTGAACCAGTCCTTGTACAGATTGAACACCACGTTGCCGAAGTAGTGGGCGTCGTTCAGCGGCGAGTAGGCGCCGTTGATCTGCTTGTAGGTGTTGGTGGGGCAAGCGAACTTGTACGGGGTGGTGCCGCTGGTGCCGCCGTTCAGGTTGATGGTGGCGACGTTGCCGCTGTCCATCTTGCAATCGCTGGTGACGATCAGCGGACCGTAGTTGGTGCCGTACAGGTATTTGCCGGTCTTGGCGTTGCCGCCGGGGCCGTTGGCTTCGGCGTGGTTCAGGCCTTCCCACTGCTTCAGCACCTGGCCGCTGTTGGCGTCGATGATGAAGTGCGGGCGGCTGGGTTCCTTGCCGCCTTCCACCAGGAAGGACACCAGATAGACCAGCTGGGCGGTGTTGTTGTCCAGACGCACCACCAGTTCGGTCTTCTCGTTGCGGGTTTCATAGCCGTTGGCCTTCAGCGCCTTGGCGCTGGAGAGCGCCTGGGTGGCGCTGAGGGCCGGCTTGACCGTGGCCAGGTCGGAGGCGATGCCGCGCACATAGTAGCCGGACAGCTTGCTCGCCGAGGCCGTGGACGAGCCTTTGGCGAATTGTTTTTCCTCCACTACGGCTTCGCCCCACACCGGCACGCCTTGATAGTACTGCTGGTAGCGGGTGACGACTTTGCCGTTGGGGAACTGGGCGCTGCGTTGCGCTTTCAGTTCGCCCTGGTTGATGCCGGCGGCGCTGAACACGCTGGCGCCGTCGACGAGTTTGCTGGATTTGGCCAGCGCCTCCAGGTTGACGCGCTCGGCGGCGTGGGCGGAGCCGTAAGCCAGGGCGAGAGCGGACAGCACCAGTACGCGAACCATCGCAGTTTGGGTTTTCATCACGACTTTTTCTCCAATGTAGATCAGCAGGACACGGTAATGCCCCGCGTCAAGCCGGCGAGTCTTGCGTAAAGGCCGCCGGCGCCAGACAGGCTTGCGCCTGCCCTTTCGGACGCTTGGAAACCGCTCCCGAAGATGGCTGGCGCCATCGGGCGGGGGAGGCGTTCGCTGCGTCCCTCATGCGTTCCCGACATGGGACGTCGCTCTGAGCATGGGAAAGGAATTGCTGAAATCAGAGGACGTTGGCTTGGTTTGTTCTGACGACCACTTGCCAAATGCATAAATTATGTATTGGTTTTTCCGCCTTGATATGCATCTGTTCTAAGTGCCAGTTGCCTGGCGATTGCCGGCGACGGGCATGACCAAAATCAAAGCGGGGCGTCGAATCCTTGGTAGACAAGGAGAAGAGAGGGAAACATCAAGAAAATGAAAAGCCGCACCATCCCGATGCGGCTTGTTGTGATGCGGCAACATCCAAATCGCTATAAAAGCGGACAAACTGTCTAATTTGAGATGGTTGCGGTTTTTTGAATATGCGTAAAGCGCATGATATCAATGAGTTGTTCTCACCCGGGCGGGCTCAGGGCGCCAGCCGAGCGATCTTCCAGCCGCCGTCTTCCAGCAGGGAATACTGCACCCGGTCATGCAGCCGGCTGGGGCGGCCCTGCCAGAACTCCAGCCGGTCCGGCGTCACCGCGTAGCCGCCCCAGTGCGGCGGCCGCGGCACGTTTAGCGGGTGCTTGACCCCGAACATCGCCGCCCGCGACACCAGCACGCTCTTGGAGCCGATCTCGCTGCTCTGTTCGCTGGCCCAGGCCCCGACGCGGCTGGTGTAGGGGCGGCTGGCGAAATAGGCGTCCGAGACTTCCGGCGCCACCTGGGCCGCGCGGCCCTCGATGCGGATCTGCCGCTCCAGCTCCGGCCAGAAGAAGGTCAGCGCCACATAGGGGTTGTCGTTCAACTGGCGGCCCTTGCGGCTCAGATAATTGGTGTAGAACAGCAGCTGGCCGTCCTCCACCCCCTTGAGCAGCACGATGCGCGAGGCGGGGCGGCCGTCCGCCCCGGCCGTGGCCAGGTTCATCGCCGTGGGCTCCGGCACCTGGGCGGAGATGGCCTGGTTCAGCCAGCTTTCCAGCTGGGCCAGCGGGTCCGGCAGGCACTCCTCCGGCGACAATTCTTTCTTGGAAAAATCCTTGCGGATGTCTGCGAGGTTCAGCGACATTTCGTCCTCCTTGATGGGGCTTATCTTATGCCAGCTCCGCTTGGGCCATATAGGAGTTTGCGCAAGAAGAGCGCTATTTTGGACGGCGCGCGGCGCCGGATTCTGCTATGTCATATAAGGCGCTGGCCATGGGCCGGCGCGGCTTGCCGCCGCGGCGCAGGACTTGCGGTTCAAGTTAGGCTAAAATACCCCATTTCTTTCCGCGGCTTATCCGCCCATGCATCTGTTCGCCCTTGGTTTGAACCACCATACCGCACCGCTCTCCATCCGGGAAAAGCTGGCTTTTCCTGCGGAGGTGTTGCCCAAGGCGCTGGACAGCCTGGTCAGCTCGCACGCGGCGCGCGAAGCCGCCATCGTCTCCACCTGTAACCGCACCGAGATCTATTGCACCGGCGGCGACCCGCAGGCGGCGCTCAGCTGGCTGGCCAAATTCCACGGCCTGGCGCTGGCGGAGATGCAGCCCTATCTGTATCAGCTGGACGAGGCCAACGCCGCGCGCCACGCTTTCCGCGTCGCCTCCGGCCTGGACTCCATGGTGCTGGGCGAGACCCAGATCCTGGGCCAGTTGAAGGACGCGGTGCGCAGCGCCGAGCACGCCGGCACCATGGGCACCCTGCTCAACGGCCTGTTCCAGCGCACCTTCGCCGTGGCCAAGGAAGTGCGCTCCAACACCGCGGTGGGCGCCAGTTCGGTGTCGATGTCGGCGGCGGCGGTCAAGCTGGCCGAGCAGATCTTCCCCACCATAGGTGAACTGAACATTCTGTTCGTCGGCGCGGGCGAGATGATAGAACTGGTGGCCACCCACTTCGCCGCGCGCAACCCTTCCTGTATCACCGTGGCCAACCGCACGCTGGAGCGCGGCCAGCGGCTGGCGGAGCAGTTCGGCGGCAACGCCGTCACCCTCGCCGAGCTGCCGGACATCCTGCCGCGCTACGACGTGCTGGTCACCTCCACCGCCAGCCAGTTGCCCATCATCGGCAAGGGCATGGTGGAGCGCGCGATCAAGGCGCGCCGCCACCGCCCCATCTTTATGCTGGACCTGGCGGTGCCGCGCGACATCGAAGTGGAAGTGGGCAAGCTGGCCGACGTGTTCCTGTACAGCGTCGACGACATCGCCAGCGTGGTGGAAGTGGGCAAGGAAGCGCGGCAGAGCGCGGCCGCGGAGGCCGAAACCATCATCCAGGCGCGGGTCTGCGAATTCAGCGACTGGCTGAAAAAGCGCGAAACCGTGCCCTTGATCCGCGCGCTGCGCGACGACGCCGACCGGCTGCGCCGCACAGCGCTCGAGGCCGCGCTCAAGCAACTGGCGCGCGGCGAAGCGCCGGAGAAGGTGCTGGAAACCCTGTCGGTGCAACTGACCAATAAATTGATGCATCCCCCCACCCGGGCCTTGTCGTCCGGGCGCGGCGCGGAGCACGACGCGCAGGTGGAAGCCGTGGCGCGTCTTTATCGTTTACACCCGGAGTCGTAATGAAAGCGTCAATTGCGGCCAAACTGGCGCAACTGGCCGACCGTCTGGAAGAGGTGACCCACCTCCTGGCCAGCGAAGCGGCCACTCAAGATATGGATGCGTTCCGCAAGCTCACCCGCGAGCACGCCGAACTCAGCCCGGTGGTGGAAACCTACCAGAGCTATCGCCAGTGCGAGAGCGACATCGCTGCGGCGGAAGACATGTTGTCGGACCCGGAGATGAAGGAATTCGCCCAGGCGGAAATCGCCGAGGGCAAGGACAAGCGGGAGGCGCTGGAACTGGAGCTGCAGAAGCTGCTCTTGCCCAAGGACCCCAACGACGAAAAGAACATCTTCCTGGAAATCCGCGCCGGCACCGGCGGCGACGAGGCCGCGCTGTTCGCCGGCGACTTGTTGCGCATGTACACCCGCTACGCCGAGCGCAACCGCTGGCAGGCGGAGATCGTGTCCGCCAGCGAGTCCGATCTGGGCGGCTACAAGGAAGTGATCGTGCGCCTGATCGGCTTCGGCGCCTACTCCCGGCTCAAGTTCGAGTCCGGCGGCCACCGCGTGCAGCGGGTGCCGGTGACCGAGACCCAGGGCCGCATCCACACCTCGGCCTGCACCGTGGCGGTGATGGCCGAAGCCGACGAGCTGGCCGACGTGGTGCTGAACCCGTCGGATCTGCGCATCGACACCTTCAGGGCCAGCGGCGCCGGCGGCCAGCACATCAACAAGACCGACTCCGCGGTGCGCATCACCCATATTCCGACGGGGATTGTGGCGGAGTGTCAGGACGGCCGCTCCCAGCACGCCAACAAGGCCAGCGCGATGCAAGTGCTGGCGGCGCGCATCATGGACATCCAGCGCCGCGAGCAGCAGCAGAAGGAAGCGGCCGAGCGCAAGAGCCTGATCGGCTCCGGCGACCGTTCCGAGCGCATCCGCACCTACAATTTCCCGCAGGGCCGCATCACCGACCACAGGATCAATCTGACGCTGTACAAGCTGGATTACGTTATGGACGGAGATCTGAGCGAGCTGACCGACGCCTTGATCGCCGAGCAGCAGGCGGAGTTGCTGGCGGAACTGGGCGAGTGAGCGCCTGGCGGTACTAGCAAGGATTATTGCGTTGCCGCTGTCGGCGCAACGCGCTACACTCGCAAACTCAAGAACGGGCGGCTTGCCGCCCGCGCCCAAGCGACGTTCGCGCCGCCTGGGCTTATTCTCCGAACTTTGGGCCACTCGCGTGGCCTTTTTTCTTGTCCGCTCGCCGGAAGACGGGCAAAAAAAGCCGGGCCCTGTCTGAACCCGGCAATGCCCAACGTGGATTGGCAGTCAATCTGGCGACGCCGCCGCATTTTCGGCGACACGCGATAAGCGGTGGAAAATTCTCCGTTGCAAGCGGATGTCATCCTGTAATATTTATAATCCGTTACTATTTCAGTACGGATAAAGCTTTAAGCTCGGGAATGACGGTTCCGTTTCCGGGCAAGCCAAGGCTGGGCTTGGTTTTGGCTGCGGACGCCGCGCTGGAAATCGGGGAGCGCGGCATGGACGGCCGGACCGGCGCGAGCGGCGGATCGCCATGCCATTGACGCATGGCGGCGACCTGGGCGCCGCCGGCCGCCGTTCAAACTGCAGCCGTGCCGGGCATGCCTAGCATACGATGTTGCGCCTGGCATGACAAAGCAGTTAATTTCATGATAACCATGATAAAAAGGCATGTAAGATGAAGCTGCCACCGCTGAATGCATTACGCGTATTTGTCGTCGCCGCCGAGCATTTGTCCTTCACCCGCGCCGCCGCCGCGCTCAGCCTGACCCAGGGGGCGGTCAGCCGCCACGTGCAAACGCTGGAGGAATACTACGGCGCCACCCTGTTCACCCGGCAGGCGCGCGGCCTGTCGCTGACCGCCGAGGGCGAGGCGCTGATCAAGCCGGCCCGCGAGGCTTTCCAACTGCTGAATGAGGCCAGCGAAGCGCTGCGGCTGCGGCAAAGCGATCTGCGCGTGCGCATGCCGCCCACCCCGGCGATGCGCTGGGTGCTGCCCAATCTGCCGGACTTCCAGACCCGCTACCCGGAATACACGCTGCACCTGGTGACCCAGCTGATTCACGACAAGCCCTTCAACCGCGCGGAGTACGATCTGGCGGTGGTGGGCATGGCGCGCGCCGAAGTGGCGCCGGACCTGCGCACCGAATGCATTTGCCGCGAGAAACTGATCCCGGTCTGCTCCCCGGCCCTGCTCAACGGCAAGCATCCGCTGAACACTCCGGACGATCTGCGTCATCACACCCTGCTGCACCCGTGGCGCGATCAGGACACCTGGAAGCGCTGGCTGAAGCTGGCCGGCGTCAACGGCGTGAACCCGGAAAGCGGCGTCACCTTCGACGCTTCCGAATACGCGCTGCACGCCGCCGTCGCCGGCATGGGCGTGACCCTGGCCCAGGTGTCCATGGTGACTCAGGACCTGGATTCCGGCCGGCTGGTGATGCCTTTCGACACCGTGCTGGAAACCGAGTGGAGCTATTACCTGGTCTATCCGCACGAGCTGGCGGAACTGCCCAAGGTCAAGGTGTTCCGCGACTGGCTGGTGGCCATCCTGGCCAAGAGCGAGGCCAGCAGCTGGCTGGCGCGGCGCGGCTATTGAAGCGCGCGCGGCGGCGCGTCCGCGCCGCCGCCTAAGAACCTGTTTACGATCTGCTGCGCTGCGTGGAGCGTTACACGATGAGTACGCCTTCGAAATGCTCATGTACCGTATGTACATTCCGCTTTTTCAGCCGTTTTCGCCTTGTCTCGCTCTTGCTCGCGAGATCGTAAACAGGTTCTATGAACCTGTTCCAAGCCTGCTTTGTAAATCTTTGTGTCCGGCACTGGATTCCGGCGGCTTATCGGCGCAAAATAATTGACTAGTCAATTATTGTCAGGTCAACAAAAATGAACACCTTAGCCGCAACCGCTGGAGCGGCCGGCGCGCTGGACTTCCGCCAGAAAGTGCTGGCCATGCTCGGCCTGTGCTTCGTGCTGCTGATGGTGGCGCTGGACCAGACCGTGGTCGGCACCGCCATGCCCACCGTGGTGGCGGAGCTGCACGGCTTCGATCTGTACGCCTGGGTCGGCACCTCCTATCTGCTGACTTCGGTCATCACCGTGCCCATCTTCGGCAAGCTGGGCGACGATCACGGCCGCAAGCCCTTCGTGCTGACCGCCATCATCCTGTTCACCGCCGCCTCCATGCTGTGCGGCCTGGCCCAGAACATGCTGGAACTGGTGCTGGCGCGCGCGCTGCAAGGCGTGGGCGGCGGCATGCTGGTGGCCACCACTTTCGCCTGCGTGCCGGACATGTTTCCGGAAACCGCGCAGCGCCTGCGCTGGCAGGTGATGCTGACCGCCGCCTTCGGCCTGGCCAACGCGGTGGGCCCGACCCTGGGCGGTTTTCTGACCGAATACCTGGGCTGGCGCTGGGTCTTCTTCGTCAATCTGCCGGTGGGTGCGGCCAGCCTGTGGTTCGTCTGGCGCTATCTGCCGGCGATGCGCCGCGCCGGAACCGCGTCCAAGCTGGATTGGCAGGGCGGGCTGCTGATCGCCGTGCTGCTGGGCTCGATGCAGCTGTTGGTGGAATGGCTGCCGCTGCACAAGCCGCTGTGGCTGATGGCCGGCCTGGGCCTGAGCGGCCTGGCCGCGTTGGCCGGCCTGCTGTGGTGGGAGCGGCGCTGTCCCAATCCCTTGCTGCCGCTGGACATGCTGAGCCACCGTAGCCTGGCGCCCTTGTTCGGCCTGTCGCTGCTGTTGGGCGGCGGCATGTTCGCGGTGATGTACTACGCGCCGCTGATGTTCCAGGGCGGTTTCGGCCTGTCGCCCAACCAGGCCGGCCTGCTGGTGACGCCGCTGGTGGTGTGCATCACCCTGGGCAGCATCCTGAACGGCCGCATCGTCACCCGGGTGCGCCGCCCCACCCTGCTGCTGGGCCTGGGCTTGCTGCTGTTCGCCTTCACCGCCGGCGCGCTGGGCTGGGTGGACGCCGCCACCGCGCACTGGCTGGTGGCCGCGCTGATGGCGGTGGGCGGCCTGGGCCTGGGTCTGCTGCTGCCCAATCTGACCATCTTCGTCCAGCAGAGCGCGCCGCGAGAGCAGCTGGGGGTGGCCACCGCCATGATCCAGTCCACGCGGATGATAGGCGGCATGCTGGGCACCGCGCTGGTGGGCGTTTTCGTCACCCACCGCTACGTGGCCGGCGTCAACGGCCTGCCGGCCGCGCCGCAGTGGCTGGGCTGGCTGCGCGATCCGCAAATCCTGCTCAGCCCGGACACCGCCGCCCGCTTCGAACAACTGACGACGGCGGCCGGGATCAACGGCGGTGTGCTGCTCGGCGCCTCCCGGCTGGCGCTGGTGGACGCCATTCACCTCAGCCAGTGGCTGGTGGCGGCGCTGGCGGTGCTCGGCTTATTGCTCGTGCGCCGAGTCCCGCATGTAGAATTGCGCGATGTCAAAACCAAGACGGCGGTAATCCATGACTGAACGCGCACCCAATCTGCTGCAGCAAATCGGCCGCACCGGCCGCGCCATGTACGCGGCGTTTGAACAGCAGGTGGGCTATCCCTTGCCGCGCTGGCGCATCCTCGCCGCGCTGACCGATCTGGAGCAGGCGACGCAGAAACAGCTGGCCACCCGGCTGATGATGGATCCGGGCGCGCTGACGCGGCAGTTGAAGGGGATGGAGGAGGAGGCGCTGGTGCGACGCATCACCGACCCGGCCGACAACCGCCAGACCCTAGTGACGCTGGCGCCGGCCGGACAGACGCTGATAGACGCAGTGCAGCCCAAGCGCGAGGCGTTTTTCCAGCGCGCGCTGGCGGACATTCCCGCCAGCCAGGTGGAAACCACGCTGGCGGTGCTGCATAAGCTGGAGCAGCGCTTCCGCGGTCAGGATTAGCCGCGGTTCCGCCGGCCGCCTGCCGTCATTCCTGCGGCTGCCACTGATAGGTCTTCAGCACCGCCTTGATGCGGCCGCTCTTCTGCAGGCGGTCTATCGCCTGGTTCAGCTGCGCCACCTTGATATCGGAATGCGGCGCCACCGCGCACATGGTGGGCATGAAGGTGACCACCAGCGGGTGCAATTTGAACTGGGCCGCTTCCTGCGGCCAGTTGCGCGCCCAGGCGGCGAACTCCAGTTCCGAGACGATGGCGACGTCGCTCAGCCGCTTCTGCACCGATTTGATCAGCAGTTCCATCCGCGCCTCCTCGTTGTGGGAGGCCGGGTTGCCGCGCCAGAAGCGCTCCAGCGTCGGATAGTTGTAGCCGCGGATGGTGACGATGCGCTTGCCGGCGAGATCGCCTACCTGGCGCAGCTCCGCCGGCTGCTTCAGCGTCAGCGGCCGCTCCAATTGCGGGTAGATTTCATGGGTCCAGCCCAGCCGCGCGGCGTTGCCGAACCAGTCCGGATTGGCGTTGCAGACGATGTCCACCCTGCCGGATTCGATGGAGGCCTCCACCCGCTTGCGGGCGATCAGAATGAATTCCGGACGCAGGCTCAGTTCGGCGGCCAGCATCTCGCCGATATCCTTGGACAGGCCGCCGCGCAGGTGCTCGCCGTCCGGCGACAGCATCACCACCGGCGCCGCGTCGGTATCCGCCACGCCTATCCGTAAACCGCCCGCCGCCCACGCCTCCCCGCACCATGCCGCCGCCAGCCCCGCGAGCAGCCACAGCTTATTCGTAATGGCCATATGGATGTTCTCTCTTTATTCTTAAGCAAGCGCCCGGACAGTTGATTGCGAGTGTTAAGATGAGCTTTTGAGTCCGTTGCGCTTGTTATCGTTGTAGACAAAAAAAGTTCAGCCGCCATGACAAAAACATCCTCGCATCCCCTCCGGCAACACCTGTCCCGACGCATCCTGATCCTGGACGGCGGCATGGGCACCATGATCCAGCGCCACCAGCTGGAGGAGGCCGATTACCGGGGCGAGCGCTTTGCCGACTGGCCCTGCGACGTCAAGGGCAACAACGACTTGCTGGCGCTGACGCGGCCGGACGTGATCGGCGGCATCCACCAGGCCTATCTGGACGCCGGCGCCGACATCATCGAAACCAACACCTTCAACGCCACCTCCATCGCCATGGCGGACTACGCGATGGAAAGCCTGGTTTGGGAAATCAATCATGCCGCCGCCAGGCTGGTCAAGGAACTGTGCGAAAAGGCCAGCGCCGCCAATCCGGCCAAGCCGCGCTACTGCGCCGGCGTGCTGGGCCCCACCAACCGCACCTGTAGCATCAGCCCGGACGTCAACGACCCGGGCTACCGCAACGTCAGCTTCGACGAGCTGGTGACATCCTACACCGAGGCGATAGACGGCCTGGTGCGGGGCGGCGCGGACCTGCTGCTGGTGGAAACCATCTTCGACACCCTGAACGCCAAGGCGGCGGTGTTCGCCATCCACCGCTATTTCGACGAGCGCCCGGACGCGCCGCGGCTGCCCATCATGATCTCGGGCACCATCACCGACCAGTCCGGCCGCACCCTGACCGGTCAGACCACCGAAGCCTTCTACAACTCGCTGTCCCACGCCGACGCGGTCAGCTACGGCCTCAACTGCGCGCTGGGCCCGGACCTGCTGCGGCCCTATGTCGAGGAGATGGCGCGGGTGTCCGCCGGCTATGTGTCGGTGCACGCCAACGCCGGCCTGCCCAACGCCTTCGGCGGCTACGACCTGGAGCCGGAAGCGATGGGCGTCTACGTCCGCGAGTGGGCGGAGTCCGGCCTGATCAACATCGTGGGCGGCTGTTGCGGCACCACGCCGGAACACATCGCCGCCATCGCCCGCGCGGTGGACGGCGTCGCGCCGCGGCCGCTGCCGGCGATAGAAGCCAAGTGCCGGCTGTCCGGCCTGGAGCCGTTCAACATCGGCGACGGGGATCTGTTCGTCAACGTGGGCGAGCGCACCAACGTCACCGGCAGCCGCGCCTTCGCCAAACTGATTCTCAACGGCGACTACGCCACCGCGCTGGACGTGGCGCGCCAGCAAGTGGAAAACGGCGCCCAGGTCATCGACATCAATATGGACGAGGGCATGCTGGACGCCCACGCCGCCATGGTGCGCTTCCTCAACCTGATCGCCTCCGAGCCGGACATCGCCCGCGTGCCCATCATGATCGACTCCTCCAAGTGGGACGTGATCGAGGCCGGCCTCAAATGCATACAGGGCAAGGGCATCGTCAACTCGATCTCGATGAAGGAAGGCAAGGACAAGTTCGTCGAGCAGGCGCGGCTGATCCGCCGCTACGGCGCCGCGGTGATCGTGATGGCCTTCGACGAGGCCGGCCAGGCCGACACCTACGCGCGCAAGATAGAAATCTGCGGCAACAGCTACCGCATCCTGGTGGACGAAGTGGGCTTCCCGCCGGAAGACATCATCTTCGACCCCAATATCTTCGCCGTCGCCACCGGCATCGAGGAACACGCGCGTTACGGCCTGGACTTCATCGAAGCCACCGGCTGGATCAAGCAGCAGCTGCCGCACGCCAAGATTTCCGGCGGCGTGTCCAACGTCTCCTTCTCCTTCCGCGGCAACAACAAGGTGCGCGAGGCCATCCACGCCGTCTTCCTCTACCACGCCATCCTGCGCGGCATGACCATGGGCATCGTCAACGCCGGCGCGCTGGAAGTCTACGACGAAGTGGATCCGGAACTGCGCGAACGCATCGAGGACGTGGTGCTGATGCGCGCGCCCAAGGACGGCGGCGACGCCACCGAACACCTGATCGCGCTGGCGGAAAAATACAAGGGCGAAGCCGCCGGCGAGAAAAAGGTGGAAGACCTGGCCTGGCGCGCGCTGCCGGTGGAAAAGCGGCTGGAACACGCCTTGGTCAAGGGCATCACCACCTTCATCGTCGAAGACACCGAGGAAGTGCGGCAGAAATCCGCGCGGCCCATCCACGTGATCGAAGGCCCGTTGATGGACGGCATGAACGTGGTGGGCGACCTGTTCGGCGCCGGCAAGATGTTCCTGCCGCAGGTGGTCAAATCCGCGCGGGTGATGAAGGCCGCCGTCGCCCACCTGGAACCCTTCATCGAAGAGGAAAAGATCCGTCTGGGCCTGGCCGATGCGCCGGCCAAGGGCGTGATCATCATGGCCACGGTCAAGGGCGACGTCCACGACATCGGCAAGAACATCGTCGGCGTGGTGCTGCGTTGCAATAACTACCAGGTGATCGACCTGGGCGTGATGGTGCCCTGCCAGAAAATCCTGGACGCCGCCATCGAGCACAAGGCCGACATCATCGGCTTGTCCGGCCTGATCACCCCCAGCCTGGAAGAAATGAGCCATGTGGCCAAGGAAATGCAGCGCCAGGGCTTCACCATCCCGCTGTTGATCGGCGGCGCCACCACATCCAAGGTCCACACCGCGGTCAAGATCGCCCCGCATTACCAGCATCCGGTGATCTACGTGCCGGACGCCAGCCGCGCCGTCGGCGTCTGCTCCAACCTGCTGTCCGACACGCTGCGCGACGGCTTCGTCGCGGACAACCAGGCCGAGCAGGACCGCGCGCGCGAAGGCCACGCCAACAAGGCGAACCGCAAGGTGGTCGGCCTGGAGCAGGCGCGCGCCAACAAGGAGGCGATAGACTGGACGGCCTACCAGCCGCCCAAGCCGCAATGGCTGGGCGTGCGGCGCTTTGAGCGCTATCCGCTGGCCGAGATCGCCGCCTACATCGACTGGACCCCGTTCTTCCAGAGCTGGGAGCTGGCCGGCCGCTTCCCGCGCATCCTGAACGACGAGATCGTCGGCGAATCCGCGCGCGCCTTGTACGAGGACGCGCAAGTGATGCTCAAGCAGATCATTGCCGAGAACTGGCTCTCCGCCAACGCGGTGATCGGCCTGTTCCCGGCCGCCAGCGTCAACCACGACGACATCGAAATCCGCGATCCGGACAACCGCGCCAGCCTGATGAGCTGGGTGGGCCTGCGCCAGCAGTTGCCCAAGATGGACGGCAAGGCCAACTGGGCGCTGGCCGACTACATCGCGCCGCGGGACAGCGGCGCGCAGGACTATATCGGCGCCTTCGCCGTCACCGCCGGCATCGGCATCGATCCGCACGTCAAACGCTTCGAAGACGCCGGCGACGACTACTCCTCCATCCTGCTCAAGGCGCTGGCGGACCGGCTGGCCGAAGCCTTCGCTGAACTGATGCACGCCCGCGTGCGCCGCGAGTTCTGGGGCTACGCCGCCGCCGAGCAACTGGACAACGAAGCGCTGATCGACGAAAAGTATCAGGGCATCCGCCCCGCTCCCGGCTATCCGGCCTGCCCGGACCACACCGTCAAGACCGCGCTGTTCGAACTCTTGGACGCGCCGGCCATAGGCATGACGCTGACCGAAGGCTACGCCATGCTGCCCACCGCCGCCGTGTCCGGCTTCTACCTCAGCCACCCGGCCGCGCGCTACTTCGGCGTCGGCAAAATCGAACGCGACCAGGTGGCCAGCTACGCCGAACGCCGCGGCGTCAGCGTGGAACAGGCCGAACGCGACCTGGCCCCCAATCTGGGCTATGACGCCTGAGGCGGGCAAGCGCTGGCCCAGGCTGCTGCTGGGCGGCCTGCTGTTCTGCGCCGGGGCCTGGCTATTGCTCAGCTTCCGCGACCGCTACGTGGTGCTGTTGCTGGCCGGCGCGCTGCTGGCCTGGCAAGGACTGCCGGCCGGCCTCAAAGCCCGCGCGCTGTGGCTGACCGCGACGGGCTGCCTGCTGGACTTCGCCATCGCCGGCCTGGGGCTGTACCGCTTCGTCGGCGTCGGCACCCTGCCCTTGTGGAGAGTCACCTTGTGGCTGAGCTTCAGCTGTTGGTGGCTGCGCCTGCTGGACGCCTGGCGGCCGTCGCCGCGCTTGCTGGCGCTCATCGGCGCGCTGGCGGGGCCGTTGGCCTATTGGGGCGGCGCGCAACTGCGCGGTCTGCAAGCCGGCGCGCCGTTGTGGCTGACGCTGCTGGTCTTGGCCCCGTTATGGGCGGCCTTGCTGGCCTGGACGCCGCGCCTGTTGCCGGCGGACGAACGGGCGGCGACGCAGCCGTGATTGTGGATAAGATGGGAATTTTTGCCGGTCTGTGGATAAGTTGAAACAGCGCGCCCCAAAACAAGAAAGCAGCCGATGGGCTGCTTTTTTTACGTCGGAGCCGTAGCCGCTCAGAGCACTTCGATATCGGACAAATGGTAGCTGCCGGTGCGGTTTTCCTGGCAGAACACCTTGGCGCGCACCTGGATGCGCTTACCCTGGTAGCGCGCCATATCGCCCTGATTCAGCGGCAGGCTGCGCAGTTCCTGTTCGCCGCAAGAGCCGCCGTCGTCAAAGCGCAGCGCTTGCGCCAGCTTCAAATGGAAGGCCTTGAAAAAAGTGCCGTCGGCCTTGCTGCCGGACTGCACCGGCCCCACCACCGTGCCGCTCAGCACGATGCGGGTTTCGCCGTCTTCGCCAACCTCTATCGGCTTGGCGGCCCAAGCGGCGTGGCAGAACGCGAACATCGCGATGGCCAGCAGGCTGGCCTGTTTCAAGTGTTTCATGGGATGCCTCATTGATCACAAAACCATGGTCCCGGCGCCGTGAGCCGGAACAAGGTGTCATGCGATTGTAGCAATAGACGTCGATTTGGCTCATCGATATGGGCCAAGCGGCGCGGAACACCGCCGCAGCCTGAAGCGGCCAAGGCGCGACCCCGGCTTGCTTATCTCCGACATGATTCTTGTACATACATATCTACATATGCATAATCCAGCACTCAAAAAATGACTATCCACTATAAAAATGCACTCGCGCTTAGCATTCCCCTTCATCCTGGCAGGCAGCCTGGCAGTGACCGCCTGTTCCGGCGGCCCAGCCGCCCAGCCGATTCGTACCGGCGTTTTCGTCGATAGCCCGGTAGCGGGACTCGACTACGACAGCGGCAGCCATGCCGGCAAAACCACCGCCAGCGGCGAATTCCACTACTTGGACGGTGAAACCGTGGTCTTCCGCATCGGCCAACTGGAACTGGGCCGCAGCCTGGGCGCGGCCCAGATCACTCCGCTGCAATTGGCCGGCAGCCAGAACCCCGCGGATCCGAAAGTGCTGCGCCAGGTGCAACTGCTGTTGACGCTGGATCAGGACGGTAACCCCGACAACGGCATCCAGATTGCGGCGGAGACCTCTGCCCGCTTTGACCACAGCCAAAGCCTGGAACAGGCCGGCGATCTGCAAACTCTGCTCAACCAGCTTGGCATTGTGCGCAGTCTGGTCAGCGCCCAGCACGCCGCCAGCCATTTTCAGCGCAGTCTTGCCGCCTTGCACGCTCAGCCGCCCAGCCCGCGCTTCGTCCCCCTGGCTGAAGCCGACGGTGCGCCGTTGAGCGGATCCGCAGAACGTGCCGGCTGCGTGAAGGACAAACAAACAGGCCTCACTTGGGAGGTGAAGGCCGAGCGGGGTCTGCGCAGCCAGTCCCATCGCTACTACGCTAGCGCCAGTGTTAACCAGCAACAATCAGCCCACTGCGGGGCGAAGCAGACGGACTGCCAGCTTGCCATCTATGTCCAGGAGGTCAGACAGCAGAAGCTTTGCGGCTTCGATGATCAGACGGCAGGCGGAGATCGCGGTTGGAGGCTACCCACCGAGAGAGAACTGAAGACGTTGTTGGACTGGAGCCAGCGGGATAAAGCGCTTGGTCTGCCGGCCTTGGATCGCTACGCCTTCCCGGATGCGACAGCTACCTTTTATTGGAGCAGCACCAGCTACTCGGAGGACAGGATGGCGGTGGTTGCATTCGATGACACTCACCGCAGTCTGGCCAGCATTAGCCTGGGCTCGGACCAGGCGGCAAGGGTGCGCCTGGTGCGAGGCCCCAGGTTGGCCGACGAGCCGTCCACCCTCCGCGTCACGGGCCGCCCGCTCTAATATTTGATAGCCCCATCCCTTGGATGCCGCGCCGGGAAAGGCGCGGCTCTCAACTTTCCCATCTGGAATCGCAAAGCCGTCCCATCATCGGCGTACTTGAGCAAGGCACGACCCCCGTTTGCCAATTTCCGACATGATTCTTGTACGAACAACTCTACAAACGCATAATCTGCCGTTTTGAAAATGATTCTTAATAACAGTTATGCACTCGCGCTTAGCATTCCCCTTCATCCTGGCGGGCAGCCTGGCTGTGGCCGCCTGCTCCGGCGGCCCCGCCGCCCAGCCGGTACGCACCGGCGTCTTCGTTGACAGCCCGGTAGCGGGCCTGGACTACGACAGCGGCAGCCATGCCGGCAAAACCACCGCCAACGGCGAATTCCGCTATCTGGACGGCGAAACCGTGGTCTTCCGCATCGGCCAGCTGGAACTGGGCCGCAGTCTGGGCGCGGCCCAGATCACCCCGCTGCAACTGGCCGGCAGCCAGAACCCGGCGGATCCCAAAGTGCTGCGCCAGGTGCAGCTCTTGCTGACACTGGACGAAGACGACAATCCCAACAACGGCATCCAGATCAGCGCCGACACCGCCGCCCGCTTCAGCCGCAGCCAAAGCCTGGCCCAGGCCGGCGATCTGCAAACCCTGCTGGACAGCGCCGGCATCGCCCGCAGCGTGGTGGCCGCCGACTACGCGGCCAGCCACTTCCGTCTGAGTCTGGCCGCGCTGCGCGAACAGCCGCCCGGCCCGCGCTTCACCCCGCTGGCCGAAGCGGACGGCGCGCCCTTGAGCGACGCCGGCGAACGCGCCGGCTGCGTGAAAGACAAGCAGACCGGCCTGATCTGGGAAGTGAAGTCCGTGCAAGGCCTGCGCAGCCAGTTCCACAGCTATTACGCCAGCGCCAGCCGCAAACCGGAACGCCCGGCCCAATGCGAACCCGGCCAGGAAGACTGCCTGGCCGTCACCTACACCGAAGCCGTGATCAAGCAAAAACTCTGCGGCTTCGAAGACAGCGAAGAAGACATCGCCGCGGAACGCGGCTGGCGGCTGCCCACCGAGCGCGAACTGAAAACCCTGCTGGACTGGAGCCAGTACGACCGCTCGCGCGGCCTGCCGGCGATGGACCGCCATGTCTTCCCGGACGCCGAAGCCGCCTTCTATTGGACCGCCACCAGCCGCCGCGGCGAAGGCGCGGTGGCGGTGGCTTTCGACGACACCCACCGCACCCTGCCCAGCGTCAGCCTCAGCCTGGGCCAGCCGGCGCGGCTGCGCCTGGTGCGCGGCCCCAAGCTGGCGGACGATCCCAACCCGGAACAGAATCCGCCTAAGCCGCCGGCTTACATCCCGGTCAGCGCCGACGGCCAACTGACCACGCCGGCCCAGGCCGCCTGCGTCGACGACAACCAGCACCCGGACAGCTGGCGCGACGTCATCCTGTGGCAGGCCCGGCCGCGGCCAGCCGGCGCCGCCAGCCTTAATCCGGCGTTGGCCGCGCTGCAACAGCAGCGGCTGTGCCAGCAGGACAACTGGCGGCTGCCCACGGTGGCCGAGGCCATCCGCTGGCTGCAATTGCAACAGGACCAGGACTATCCCGCCGCCAGCGCCGCCGCCCGAGTATGGGCGCGAGACGCCGGCGGCGAGCTATACGGCCTGGACCGCGACGGCGGGAAACAGAGCGCGGCCCAACTTGCCGGCCTGGCCGAGCAACCGCTGCTGGTCGCCCTCTCCATCCGTCCGGCCAAGCCGCCGCTGCCGGACAGCGACGGCGAGGAGCCGGACGCCGCCCAACTGGCGCAATGGCGGACCAGCTACAGCCAATACCAGCCCGGCGCGGAGCGCCAGGCTGCCTGGCCCGCGCCCATGCTGGATGCCTCGGCGCAAGCCGGTTTCCGCGATCTGGGCCTGCTGCCGGCGGCGCCGTTTCCGGCCGACAACCCCTATAGCGCCGCTAAGGCGGCGCTGGGCGACAAACTGTTCCGCGATCCCCGGCTGTCCCGCAACAACCGCGTCGCCTGTATCAGCTGCCACGCGCCGGAACACGGCTGGAGCGATCCGCGCCCGGTGTCCCAAGGCCACATCGGCCAATTGGGCGGCCGCAACGCGATGACCCTGCTCAACACCGCCTATGTCGGCGCGCTGTTCTGGGACGGCCGCGCCGCCAGCCTGGAAGAGCAAGCCAAGGGTCCGGTGGTCAACCCGCTGGAAATGCATCAGCCGCTGGGCCAGGCCGTGGCCAAGATCGCCGCCGCGCCGGAATACGCGCCGCTGTTCGCCGCCGCCTACGGCGACAGCCGCGTGGATCTGGAGCGCATGGCCAAGGCCATCGCCACCTTCGAACGCACGCTGATCAGCCAGGACAGCGCTTTCGACCGCTTCCTCAAGGGCGAGCGCGCCGCGTTGAACGACCAGGCGCTGTGGGGTCTGCATCTGTTCCGCACCAAGGCGCGCTGCATCAATTGCCACAACAGCCCGCTGCTGTCCGACAACCAGTTCCACAATACCGGCCTCAACTACATCGGCCGCGACAAGGAAGACCTGGGCCGCGGCGGCGTCACCGGCCTGCGCGCCGACCTGGGCAAATTCCGCACCCCCACCCTGCGCGACCTGCTCTACACCGGCGACTACATGCATACCGGCGACCTCCCGCTGGATGAGAACGGCGCAGGCGTGATCGAGTTCTACAACAGCGGCGGCAATCTGGTGGAAGTGGTGGGCGTGGAAAAATACACCCTGCCCAAGCCCTCGCCGCTGCTCAAGCCGCTGGGCCTCAGCGCCGCGGAAAAGCAGGCGCTGCACGCCTTCCTGCAAGCGCTGTCCGGCCCGCCGCGGCTGCAGCCGGCAAGTGAGACCGAGCTGTTCCGGCGCTGAGAAACGCTCATGATCAGCCACGGCCCGGCATCGCCGTCGGGCCGTGGTCACGCTTGAATCCACTGGCGCAAACGTCGTTTACGGTTTATCCCAAAATATCGCGCCATGACAGGCGCGTGTTTTTGCCAATCTGAAACCGTGGACAACAAGGGGGGACGCGATGGCGTGGTCGTTGCGGAGAGCTTTCAATAATGCGGGAAACGGCGCCAACGCCGCCGGAGTGTGCGAGGCCGCGGTCTGCCTGTGGCTCAAGCACATCCAGGACCGCGTGGGGAAATTCAATATGGGCAGCAGCGCCGGCGACTACCTGCCCACCACCGCGCAGGCGGACGCGCTCTACCAGCAGTTCGACAACGGGACTTACCTGTTCCGCTTCGCCTCCTATCTGGAACAGCAGGTCTACCCCTCGGTGGCCGCCAACAATCGGGTGGGCGACACCAGCCACGCAGAAACCTTCGGCCTCGCCTTCTGCCACTACTGCAACAACGCCCACGGCGCCAGCGCCCAAGCCTGGCAAAACATCATCGAAAATCTCATGGTGCGCGGCGACGCGCTGTTCCTCAACCTGATGCGCAATGGCGGCTCCTCGGGCCACGCCGTCGGCGTCTACAAGGGCAGCGACTATATCTGGGTGTTCGACCCCAATAGCGGGCTTTACCGCGGCAATGTCAGCGCCGGTTGCTGCAGCGCGGCGGACCTGTTCCGCGCGGCGCAATATCTAGCCGGCCTTACCACCGGTTATTGGAACCAGACGGTTCACTATGGGCTGCATATGCGAGCCTGAGCCGAGCGCTGCGTAAGACCGCAAGGTGCGGGCGAGTGAGCGAAATTTGATAGCAGGGGAGCCAGTGTTTACTCACTATCGAAACCATTCGCTTCATCATCCCGCTCGTTTCCGCCCATGACCACACTCAATCTCAATACCTTCGTCCAGGCGGCTAGGCTTGGCGGCAGAGTCGTCATCAATGAAAAGACGCCTGAACCCACGGTGACCATTGCCAGCCAAGGCTTCAAGGGGCGGCTCTATGCCTGCCTGTCCCAACTACCGCTGCTGAAAAACCTGGAAGCCGTCAAAAGCTATAGCCAGCGCGTACAGGCGGAAAACCAAACCGCTCTGGGCGTTTTCATCAACACGCTGTCGCACCGTTATGGCCAGGAAAGCGCCCAAGCGGCGCTGGACAGCATGGGCCGGCTCCAGGGCGCGCCGCTCAAGCAGCGAGTGGTGGAGCAACTGATTAGCGTGGCCGAACGCTTTCATGGCCAGGGCGACGCCAAGCCCTTGGCGCGGCAAGTCGTATTCCGCTCTTGGGAATGCAAGGGCATGGATCATCCCGGCCACGCCTCCGTCACCATCAAGAACAAAATCGATGTGAACGCCAATAAGCATGTGCAGGAGCACATAAGCTGGTGGCCGTTCAGCGACGCCCAGGGCGGGCAAATCGGCCGTCTGTTCGGCCAGCGGCAGGGAGGTTCCCTGAGCAGTTACCGGGAGGATAAGCAAGAAGAAGTCTCCAGCCGCACCGCGCAGAAACTCAGCGACGGCGAAGACGCGCGTCAGCAACTGGGTACCGCGGGTTATAAAGCCGCCAGCCAGGACCTGATGGCCAAAGCCCAGTACTACCCCCGCGCTGAACAAAAACGCACGCGGGACGGCGGCTGGGGCGTCAGCGCCCGCAAAGTCTATCTGCCGATGATGGGGCGCAATAAAGAAGTCGCCGCCAGCGGCAAAACCGCCAAATTCGTATTGTTCGGCCTCAATGAAAAAGCCATCCTCCACGAGGCCCGTCACGTCAAGCAAGAGGCCGCCGAAGGCCGGATTGGATATACCCTGGCCAGCACTGAGGAAAACTGCGCTTCCATGGCGCTGCGCATGCTGCGCGCCGGCGGCGCGGAAAACTTCGTGCCGTTCAGCGCCAGCTGGGTAACCGAAGACCCCAACAAGGCCCATGCCTATGCCGAGCGTCTGCAAGCCAGGATGGACAGCCTCAACCGCCAGGTCGCCGACATCGGCGAGCGTTGCAGCGGCATGCTGCAACAGCCCGGCGTCAAAACGGAATGGGACGCTTTCCTCAATCAGGGCCGCATGGGCGAACTCAAGAGAGAAATCAGTCAGCTCAAGCAACAAATCAACAAGGAAAGAAGACCGGAAGCCCAAGCCGTGCAACGCCAAGCGTTGAAGGAGCGCAATGCCCAGCAAGTCTTTCGCATCGGCGCCCACTTCGAGCAACTGGCCGTCGGCAGAGCGGACGCCCTGGCGCTGGCCAAGGCCATGCGGGAAGGCGCCCCCAGTATTGACGACGACGCGGCCGTCCTCACCCGTAAAACCGCCGGACTGGTGGAGGCGTTGCACCACTATCAGGAGAGCCATCCCCAAGGCGCGGAGCAACTGAGCCTTGCCGCCCACGCCATGATCAAACGCAGCGAAGAGCTGATGGGCCTCGCCATTCAATAAGCGTTGTGGACCTTTGCCGGTTTGCTCACAAGGTATCTCTATGGACAAAAATGCAGAACTTCTAGACAGCCTGGGCCGCGCCATCGGCATGGAACTTACGCTGGACCCGCACGGCCAGTGTTTCCTGCTGCTGGATCAGCGCTTGATGCTTTCTATTCGCAGCCTGCCCGGCAGTCTCATTGTGTACGGCATGCTGGGTGAATTCAGCGCCAACGGCAGTGCCGGGTTCTGGCAACAAGCGTTGGCCCTTAATCTGACGCTAGCCGAGGCCGGCGAGGGCAGCTTGGCGTTTGACGACAGCACCGGAGCCGTCATGCTGGTCAAACACTTGTCCAGCGACACGCTATCGTCCCATGACTTCATCGAAGCCGTGGACCGTTTCGCCACCCGCTTGGAACAGCTGATCGCCTCGTTGGGAGAGATGGAAAGCTTCGATGCGCCGGCCGGTTTGCGTTGCTGATTGCGGACGGCTAGCCCCAGGCGTCCACCCGCTCTTGACCTGGCCCACTGCAAGTGGCAACAATCCGTCTTGTGCCGCGCAATGGCGGCACCGGGAGTGCAAACCTGAATAGTAAGGAACACGCGTTGCAAACCGCGCGCGTGCCAACCATCGCGCCGTGCTGAGCGGCCATGATGGTGACGGCTGCACGCCAATCCCTTACGTTCTGGTTTGTTCCCATCACGATGGGTTCAGAGAACTACATGGGTAAATGAAATCAGATTCGCGTTTTTCATTTTCATGTGGTCTTGGCGCTGAACTGCGCAAGTTCAGCGGCAGGCTTTGCTCAGGAGCTGGTGTATGAATCCATTCTTCCCCCCGCGCCGCCGCTACAAAGGCGCATCAAGAGAAGCCGTCGAAATCCTGTTGCCCTTCGTCAGCTTCATTCCCGGCCGCACTTATCCCCATTACTGGCAAATCGAGCCCAGCTACGATTCTTATCCACAGTCCTGCGCCGACGGCCGCGAATACGCCGCCCATCTGCTGCAATGGCTGAAGGACAATCCATTGCTGGTCGGCTCCGGCCTGCTCGGCCGCATCGCTCGCGACATCGACTTCGCCAACGCGCAGCAGCGTGGCGTTTGGGTGGCCTTCTTCAACCATCTGGAACGCGTGCTGGCGCTGGGCCTGCGTCGCCTGGATGTGTTCGCCCATGTCGATGGCCAGCATGACTACCACCGGGCGGTGGAGGCGAGTTTTGAACTGGAGGGGAAGGTGAGGAAGGCTTAAGTCAGCCTGAGAACCTGTTTACGATCTGCTGCG
>NZ_LDUR01000071.1:0-564 GCF_001043705.1 Chromobacterium sp. LK11 | reverse complement strand
GCGGCGCGGCGATGGGCGCGGCCATCGGCAGCATGATCCTGCCCGGCGTCGGCACCCTGGTTGGCGGCGTCATCGGCCACTTCGCCGGCAAATACGCCGGGGAATGGGCCGGCGGCAAGGTGGGCAGCGCCATCCACGGCGCGCCGATGCCCGGCAAGGCCAAGCCGCCGGCGGCGGGCGGCGCGGCACCTGCGGCCCAGGCTCAAGCGCAGGCCCGGGGCCAGATCCAGGCGCGCAGTCAGCAGCTGCAACGCCTGCAGCAGGGCGGCGCGGCGGCCAGGGCTCCGGCCAAGAGCGCGGGCGGCGGCGTGAACGTCACCTTCGCGCCGCACATCACCGTCAACGCCGGCGCGCCGGCAGGCGTCAAGCAGCAGGTGCAACAGGCGGTGCAGCTGTCCTTCGCCGAGTTCGAACGCCTGATGCGGCGCTACGAGGCGGACAGGCAACGGCGCAGTTACAGCGCCCGCGCTTGAGAACCGGCGTGCGATTCAGCTGCGCTGCGTGAGACGTGGCACGGTGAGTACACCTTCGAAATGCTCGTGTACCACTTGTACATTCCGCTTT
>NZ_LDUR01000070.1:0-498 GCF_001043705.1 Chromobacterium sp. LK11 | reverse complement strand
CAAAAACCTCAACAAAAGCGGGCCAGGCCGGGCAAGCCATTGATGCGGCAGCGGATATCCGGACGGGGTATTTGCCCGCACCCGCCACCAGCCCCGCGAAACCATGAAAAACGGGCCGGCGAAACGCCGGCCCGCTACTCTCCATATACTAATTATATAGATAGTCTATCGAGAGATCAGTCCTCGCTACGGCGTTTGCTATTGCTCCGACGCGCCGGCGGCTTACGTTGACGCGGGGGCGCCGACGTCTCTTCCGTCGAGGGTTTGCCTGCCATCGCAACAGACTTGTCCGCCGAAGGCGCCACCGCCCCGGCTGCAGGCATGGACGCCGCAGACGCCGATTTGGATGTCGCGGACCGCTTAACCGCGGGCTTGGCCGCCACGGACGCTGCTCCAGCGACTTTAGGGGGCGTCGCCTGGCTAGACACGGACTTATTCTCCGCAGGCGTGCTTGCTGCTGGCTTGCTTGCTGCTGGCTTGCTTGCTGTCGGCTTGCTT
>NZ_LDUR01000007.1:0-24777 GCF_001043705.1 Chromobacterium sp. LK11 | reverse complement strand
ACCGTCGTCGCCCGCTCCGCCTTCCAGCAGGTCGTTGCCGGCGCCACCGTATAGCGTGTCGTTGCCGGAGCCGCCGAACAGGCTGTCGTTGCCTTCATTGCCGAACAACTGATCATCCCCGGCCAGGCCGAAGATCACGTCATTGCCCTTGGCGCCCTTCAGCGTATCCGCGCCGTCGGTGCCGTTCAGGGTGACGGCGGCCAGGCTGATCAATTCCAGCAGGCTCCAGCTGCCGCCATTGGCGAACACGATGCTGCCGGACCATGAGCTCTGCACCGACATGCCGGCCTGGATGGTGATGCTGTCCACGCCGTTGCTGTGACGCAGCACCACATCGTCGCCAATGCGCACCACGGTGATGTCGGTCACCGAAATCCCCACGCCGAAGCGGATCTCCTCGTAGCTGCTCCAAGCGAGGTTGACGCCTTTTTCGCCATAGCGAATGGTGTCCTGGCCGTCGCCCAGATTGAAGATATAGACATTGCGTCCCGCGCCGCCTTCCAGCACATCGTTGCCGGCGCCGCCCTTCAGCGTGTCGTTGCCGCCGCGGCCAATCAGGGTGTCGTTGCCGGCGCCGCCGTCCAGCAGGCTGCCGCCCGCGCCGCCAATCAACACATCATTGCCGGCGGTGCCGATGTAGATGCCGCTGGCCCACTGGTTGATCTGCACCGCGCTCCAGCTGTTGCCGTCGGCGAACACCACGCTGCCCACCCAATTGCTCTGGCTGGTGAACCAGCCCTGGATCAGCACCGAATCCACGCCGTTGGCGTGTTGCAGCAACACATCGTCGCCCACGCGCACCACGGTGATGTCGGTCACCAAGATGCCGGCGCCGAAACGGATTTCGCTCTGGTGGCTGACGCTGACGTTCAGCGAGTTGTTGATCACCACATCGCGGCCATCGCCCAGATTGAAGACGTAGATGTCTTGGCTGCCGCCGCCCTTGAGGGTGTCGTTGCCCTTGCCGCCTTCCAGGATGGACACGCCGCCGCCGGCGCTGATCAGCACGTCGTTGCCGGCGCCGCCCTTCAGGGTGTCGTTGCCGCCGCCGCCGATCAACACGTCGTCGCCGTCGCCGCCGTCCAGCAGGTCATGGCCCTTGCCGCCCTTGAGGACGTCGTTGCCGCTGGTGCCGATGAAAATACCCGCGACAAACTGGCTGATCTGCACGGAGGTCCAACTGCTGCCGTCGGCGAACACCACGCTGCCCACCTGGGACAGCTGGCTGCTGAACCAGCCCTGAATGCGCACCGAGTCGCTGCCGTTGACGTGCTGCAGCACGATGTCGTCGCCAACCCGCACCACGGTGATGTCGGTCACCGCAATGCCGACGCCAAAGCGGATTTCGCTGCTCATGCCCACCGATACGTTCAGCGAGTTGTTGATGATGAGATCGCCGCCGTCGCCCAGATTGAACACATAGATGTTCTGATCCGCGCCGCCGCGCAGGGTGTCGTTGCCCTTGCCGCCGTCCAGGATCACCGTGCCGCTGCCAGTGGCGATCAGCACGTCGTTGCCGTTGCCGCCGCGCAAGGTGTCATTGCCGCCGCCGCCAATCAGCGTATCGTCGCCGTCGCCGCCTTCCAGCAGATCGCTGCCGCTGCCGCCATGGAAGGCGTCGTTGCCGCTGCCGCCCACATAGACGCCTTTGACGAACTGATTGATCTGCACTGAGGTCCAGCTGCCGCCGTCGGCGAACACCACGCTGCCCACTTGCATGCTCTGGCCGCTGAACCAGCCCTGAATGCGCACCGAATCGCTGCCGTTGACATGCTGCAGCAACACATCGTCGCCGATGCGCACCACAGTGATGTCGGTCACCGAGATGCCGACGCCGAAGCGGATTTCACTGCTCACGCCCACCGACACGTTCAACGAGTTGTTGATGATCACATCGTTGCCGTCGCCCAGATTGAACACATAGATATTGTGCTCGCTGCCGCCTTGCAGGGTGTCGTTGCCCTTGCCGCCTTCCAGGATCACGGTGCCGCTGCCGCTGCCGATCAGCACGTCGTTGCCGGCGCCGCCCTTCAGGGTGTCGTTGCCGCCGCCGCCGATCAGCGTGTCGTCGCCGTCGCCGCCGTCCAGCAGATCGCCGCCCTTGCCGCCGGTCAGCACATCCTTGCCGCTGGTGCCGCCCGCGGCCACCACCATGGTCAACAGTTCGGCCGCGCTCCATTTGGAACCGTCGGCGAACACCACCACGCCGGCCCAGCCGGTCTTGTCGACCAGGCCGTTCTTGACGCGGATGCTGTCCTGGCCGTTGACGTGTTGCAACAGCAAGTCATTGCCGGCGCGCAGCACGCGGATGTCCTTGGCGCTGATGCCGGCCTTGAAGCGAATTTCGTCGTTGGCGCTCAAGGCGGCGATCTTGCCTACCTGGGAGCCGTAGTTGATCAGGTCGCGGCCGTCGCCCACGCCGAAAACAAAGGTCTCGCGGCCCTTGTTGCCGATCAGCACGTCGTCGCCGGCGCCGCCTTCCATCGTGGTGTGGCCGCTGACGCCGCCTTGCAGTTGGTCGTCGCCGGCGCCGCCGCGCAAGGTGTCCTCGCCGCCGTTGCCTATCAGGGTGTCGTTGCCGGCGCCGCCGTCCAGCAGGTCGGACTGGCCGGAGCCCAGCAGCAGATCGTCATCATCGCCGCCGGTCTGCACTTCCAACAGTTTCTGCGCCAATTCCGCGCCCAGCCAGACGCTGCCGTCGGCGAACACGATCTGGCCATGCCAGCCATGCTCAAGGCTGAAGCCCGCCTGAATGGTGATGGAGTCGCTGCCGTTGGCGTGGATCAGCACGATGTCGTCGTCCTGGCGCACCACCCGGATGTCGTCCACCGAAATGCCGACGCCGAACACGATGCGGTCCTGCAAGGTCACGCTGACGTCCACGCCGTGCGCGGCGATCACGTCCGCGCCGTCGCCCAGGCCAAACTGATAAATCTCCGCGCCGGCGCCGCCCACCAGGGTGTCGTTGCCCGCGCCGCCGATCAGCACGCTGACGCCCGCGCCGCCGCTGATCAGCACATCGTTGCCCAGGCCGCCGATCAGGGTGTCGTTGCCGCCGCCGCCGATCAGCGAATCATTGCCGGCGCCGCCGTCCAGCAGATCGCTGCCTTCCCAACCGATCAGGGTGTCGTTGCCGCTGCCGCCCAGCTGGGTCAGCTTGATGTCGGCCTGGGTCCAGACCACGCCTTCGGCGAACACGATGCGTTCGATCCGGCTGGACGCGCTGACGAAATAGCCTTCCACCACCAGGCGATCGCTGCCGTTAACGTGGATCAGCACCAGGTTGTCGCCCTGGCGGCTGACGCTGACGTCCTTGACCAGGATGTCGGCGCCGAAACGGATTTCGTCTTTCACCGACACGTCCAGACCGCCGGCGTCGCGGATCACGTCCACGCCGTCGCCCAGATTGAACTGATACACATCGGCGCCGGCGCCGCCGATCAGCACATCGTTGCCGCGGCCGCCGTGCAGCACATTGTTGCCGCTGCCGCCGTCCAGCGTGTCGTCGCCGTCGCCGCCCAGCAGGGTGTCGTTGCCGTCTTCGCCAAACAGCTTGTCGTTGCCGGCGCCGCCGTCCAGCAGATCGTCGCCGCCGCGGCCGTTCAGCACGTCATTGCCGCCCAGGCCGATCAGATGATCCTTGCCCAGCCAGCCATTGAGGATTTCCTTGCGCTCGCTGCCGGTCTGCACGATCACGCGCTGCGCCAGATCGTTAATGCCCCATTCGCCGCCGTCGGCGAACACGATGCGCTCGATCCAGAAGCTCTTGTCGGCGAACCAGCCCTTGATGGTGACCGCGTCGTCGCCGTTGCGGTGCGACAACAGCAAATCGTCGCCCACATGCTCCAGCTGGATGTCTTCCGGGCGGATGCCCGGGCCGAAGCGCAACTCGTCGCGGTAGGCCGGATCCGTGTCCGCCGCGTCGCGCTTGTCCTGGGCGTTGTCGGTAATGGTGTCGAAACCATCGCCCAGATTGAACAGATAGATGTCCTTGTCCGCGCCGCCGATCAGGGTGTCGTTGCCCTCGCCGCCGGCCAGCACATTATTGCCGCTGCCGGCATTGAGCAAGTCGTCGCCCGCTCCGCCTTCCAGGGTGTCGTTGCCGGCGTAGCCGTTGAGCACGTCGTCGCCGGCGCCGCCCTGCAGCAGATCATTGCCGTCATAGCCGTTCAGGGTGTCGTTGCCGGCACCGCCCTTGAGCACATCGTCCTGCGGGCCGCCTTCCAGCACGCCGCCCAGGTCGCTGCCCGTTACGCTTATCGTCATAACTTGTTTCCTTATCAATATTTGTTCGTGTCATCACGCACTACGATTTACTGCTTGCTACTACTCTTTCCGGTTCCACCGCCTAAGAACCTATTCAAAGTCTGCTGCGCTTCGGCGATACCGCGTTGAAAACCCCTTCGAAATGCTCATGTACCACTTGTACATTCCGCTTCCTCAGCGGTTTTCGCCTTGTCTCGCCCTTGCTCGCGAGACTTTGAATAGGCTCTAAGCCGACTTCACTCCGCCGGCAAGCCCAACAACCGTCGATAGCCCGCCAGCCCCGCTTCCACGCTGTAGCGCTCCGCCGTCTCCCGCGCCGCAAGCCGCAGACCACTTCCATCCGTCTCCAAGGCCGCGCCCACCTTCTCCGCCAGCGCCGCCGCGTCGAAGAAGTCGGTCAGCTCGCCGTTCTCCCCATCCCGGATCACTTCCCGCACCGGCGCGGTGTCCGACGCCACGATCCGGCAGCCGCTCGCCATCGCTTCCAGCAGGCTCCACGACAGCACGAAGGGATAGGTCAGGTAGACATGGACCGCCGACACTTGCAGCACCTGGCGGTAGACCTCGTACGGCACCTTGCCCAGGAAGTGCACCCGCTCCGGGTCCACCGGCTTGTCCCGCAGCAGCTTTTCGCGCCAGTGGGCGGCGTCGCGCGGCGCGCTGCCGTAGCTGACGCCGTCGCCGCCGACGATGACGATCTGGCTGTCCGGCCGTTGCCGCAGCAGCGCCGGCAAGGCGCGCATCAAGGTGTGGAAGCCGCGATAGGGTTCGAGATTGCGCGCCACGTAGCTGACGATGGGCTGGCCGACGCGCAGCGTCCGACCGTTGGGCAGGGTCAGCGTCGCCGCCGGGTCCGGGCCCAGCAGCTCGGTGCGGATGCCTTCGTGCTGGATGCGCACGCTCGGCCGGTAGGCCGCCGGGTGCAGGCTGTGTTGCCAGTGGGTCGGGGTGACGCTGTGGTCGGCGTGTTCCAGGTTGAGCAGGTGCAGCGCGTTGCGCGCCCGCAGCCGCGCCGCGCCGTCCAGGCTCAGCGGGAATTCCGGGTCGAAGTCGGCGTCGGCCCCGCGGCCGTGGTAGTAGTATTCGCTGTAGTGGATCAGCCGCGCCGCCGGGAACAGGTCTTTGAGGAACAGGGTTTCGCCCCAGCCGGGGTGGGCCAGGATGGCGTCCGGCCGATAGCCGCGCTGTTGCAGCGGCTGCAAGGCGCGCAGCACCGCCTGGCCGTGCAGCACCGCGTCTTCGTAGCTGTGCAGATAGGGGTGGGTGTGCCGGTGCGGGTCGCGATGCGGCCGGTAGCGCAGCAGTTTGACCCCGGCCAGGCCGGGCGCGCTGTCGCGCCCCACCGCCAGCAGTTCGATGTCCGGCCGCTGTTTCAGGTGTTCGGCGATGTGGCGCAGTTGGCCGGGGAAGTTTTGGTGGATCAGCAGCAGTTTCATCTCAGCGCTCGCGCAGCCCTTCGCCCACGTGCTGTTGCAGCGGACTCAGGAAGTAGTCGATCACCCGCCGCCGGCCGGTCTTGATTTCCGCGCTCACCGCCATGCCGGCGCTGAGCCGCACTCGCGCGCCGTCTATGTTCAGGTGGTCTTGCTTGAGCCGGATCCGCGCCAGGAACACCAGGCCCTTCTTCTCGTCTTGCATCGCGTCGTGGCTGACGCTGTCCACCACGCCGTCCAGGTAGCCGTAGCGGGTGTAGGGGAAGCTTTCCACTTTGACGGTGGCCGCCTGCCCCGGCCGCACGAAGCCGATGTCCTTGTTTTCGATCTGCGCTTCGATTTCCAGGGTTTCGTCCTGCGGCACCACCGCCAGCAGCGGCTGGGCTTCGGTGACCACGCCGCCCACGGTGTGGATGGCCAGTTGTTGCACGCTGCCCGCCACCGGCGCGGTGAGCCGGGTCAGCGCCTGGCGCTGGCCGGTTTTCTTTTGGTCTTCGCCGTATTGGCGCATTTGTTCGCGCGCTTCGCGCAGTTTGTCCATCGCCTCGCTGCGGAAGTTGGCTTGCAGCGCGCTCAGTTCTTGTTGCTGGCCGGCGATGGCGGCGTTGAGTTCTTGCAGCCGGCTTTGCTGGCTGGCCAGGTCGCCGGCTTGTTCGATGCGCGCTTGCTGTTTGTCGAGGTAGGCGTGTTTGGAGATGAAGTTCTTGGCCAGCAGGTCTTGGTAGTCGTGTTCGCGCGCTTCGGCGATGCGGGCGGTGGCTTGCAGCTTGCTCACTTGCTGGCGGGTGGTGGCGTGTTCGGCCTGCCGTTGGCGCAGGGTGGCGCCCAGCGCTTCGAGCTTGGCCTGGTAGCCGCGCCATTGGCCCAGCGCCAGGCTTTCTTCGGCCACGCGCTGGCCGTCGGCGACGCCGGGGGTGGCCGGCAGTTGCGGCAGCCGGCCGCTGTCCAACGCGTTCAACAGCGCCTGGTAGCGCGCGGCGGCCAGCGCGGCGGCGGCGTGGGCGTCGTCGGCTTTTTGCTTGTCGGCGCTGGCGCCGGTGGCGTCCAGTTCGATCAGCACTTGCCCGGCCTTGACTTGCTGGCCGTCGCGCACGTGGATGGCTTTGACCACGCTGGGTTCCAGCGGCTGCAGGATCTTGGTGCGGCCGCCGCTGACGGTCTTGCCGCCGGCGACGGCGACGATGTCGAGCTGGCCCAGCGCGGACCACAGCAGCGCGACGCCGAACAGCGCGGCGATCAGGCGCATGCTCCACATCGGCAGCGGGGACGGCGGGCTGTCGGTCAGTTCCAGGTGGGCGGGCAGGAAGGCCAGTTCGTCTTCGCGCCGCGGCTGCGGGTCCAGTTGGTGGCGGATGGCCCAGTGCGCGGCAAAGGCCTGCCGGTAGCGCCGCGCGAAGTCGCGCAGCGCTTGCAGTTGGTGCTTCATGATGCGGGTTTATCCTTGTTGCAGGCTGTGCAGGCGGGCGTAGTAGCCGTCGGGCTGGCGAAGCAGGTCTTCGTGGCGACCGCTTTCGACGATGCGGCCCTGGTCCATGGCGATGATGCGGCTGGCGCCGCGCACGGTGCTGAGACGGTGGGCGATGATGAGCACGGTGCGGCCCTGGCAGATGGCGCGCATGTTCTGCATGATCGCGCGTTCGGATTCGTAGTCCAGCGCGCTGGTGGCTTCGTCCAGAATCAGGATGCGCGGGTTGCTGATCAGCGCGCGGGCAATGGCGATGCGCTGGCGCTGGCCGCCGGACAGGCTGGCGCCGTGTTCGCCCACAATCGTGTCGTAGCCTTCGGCCTGTTCCATGATGAAGTCGTGGGCGCCGGCCAGTTTGGCGGCGTGGATCACTTGGTCCAGCGCCAGCCCGGGTTCGGCCAGCGCGATGTTGTCGCGGATGCTTTGGTTGAACAGCAGGTTCTCTTGCAGCACCACGCCGATCTGCCGCCGCAGCCAGGCCGGGTCGGCCAGCGCCAGGTCGTTGCCGTCCACCAGCACGCGCCCGGATTCAGGCACGTACAGCCTTTGCACCAGTTTGGTCAGCGTGCTTTTGCCGGAGCCGGAGCGGCCGACGATGCCGATGACTTCGCCGGCCCGGATGTCCAGGCTCAGCCCGCGCAGGATTTCCGGGCCGTCCGGACGGTAGCGGAATACCACTTGGTCGAACTGGATGCGGCCCTGGATCGCCGGCAGCGCCGCGCGGCTGGCCGGCAGTTCGCTGCGGGTGTTGAGGATGTCGCCCAGCCGTTCCACCGAGATGCCGATCTGCTGGAAGTCTTGCCACAGCTGCGCCAGCCGCACCACCGGCGCCGCCACTTGGCCGGCCAGCATATTGAAGGCGATCAGCTGGCCGACGGACAGCTCGCCGGCGATCACCAGCCGCGCGCCCAGCCACAGAGTGGCGACGGTGACCAGTTTCTGGATCAGTTGCACGCCGTTCTGGCCGATATTGGCCAGCCGGGTGACGCGGAAGCCGGCGGCCACATAGGCGGCCAGTTGGTTGTCCCAGCGCCGGGTCATGTGCGGTTCCACCGCCATCGCCTTGATGGTGCCGATGCCGCCCACCGCTTCCACCAGGAAGGATTGGTTGTCGGCGCCGCGCGCGAACTTCTCGTCCAGCCGCCGCCGCAGCAGCGGGGTCAGCCCGGCCGACCACAGCGCGTAGCACGGCAGCGACACCAGCACGATCAGGGTCAGCCAGCCGCTGTAGTACCACATCACCGCCAGGAATACGAAGGAGAACAGCAGATCCAGCACCGTGGTCAGCGCCTGCCCGGTCAGGAAGTTGCGGATGTTGTCCAACTCGCGCACCCGCGCCACGGTATCCCCCACCCGCCGCGCTTCGTAATAGGCCAGCGGCAGCGCCAGCAGGTGGCGGAACAAGCGCGCCCCCAGTTCCACATCGATGCGGCTGGTGGTGTGGGCGAACACGTGGCTGCGCAGCGCCGACAGCGCCACATTGAACAGCGACAGGATCAGCAAGCCCACCGCGATCACGTCCAGGGTATTGAAGGCGCGGTTGACCAGCACCTTGTCCATCACCACCTGGAAGAACAGCGGCGTCACCAGCGCGAACAGCTGCAACACCAGCGACACCGCCAGCACTTCCAGCAGCAGCTTGCGGTATTTGACGATGGCCGGCACAAACCAGGTGAAGTCGAACTTGGCCAGCGCCCCCGCCGCCGACGCGCGCGAAGCCAGCAGCAGCAGCCGGCCGGCGTAGCGCGCCGCCAGTTCCGCCTGGCTCAGCACTTGCGGCCGGCCGTGCTTGAGGTCGTGGATCAGCACTTTGTCGCCGTCGCAGCGGGCGATGATGAAGTGTTCGCCGTCCGGCCGCAGCGCCAGCGCCGGCAAAGCGGTCAGGCTGAGGCGGTCTGGGCTTTGTTTGACGATGCGGGCTTTAAGGTCCAGGCCTTTGGCGGCCAGCAGCAGGTCGGTTTCGCTAAAGGGTTCGGCCTGGCGGCCGTATTGGTGGGTGAGTTGCGCCGGGTCGGCGGCTACGCCGTGGAACTGGGCCAGCAAGACCAGGCCGAGCAAGCCCAAATCGCTGATGTTTGCGGCGGAGGCTGCGCCGTCCGTATCCGTTTGAGCAAGCATGATGACTGATTGTATTTAATGATTTGGGGCACGATATGCCACACCATTACCCAATACAAGTAACAGATTCACATTTTATTATGTGATTATTTAGCGCAACCAATAAGTGTTTGTTTGAAATAAAGCTTTTATTGATTTGCAATGTCCTAAGTAAAACTACGCATTGACCATGCTGCGCGCCAAATCAGTCTCCGTTTACCCTCATGCCGAATGACATGCGAGCAAGGATTCCCCAAGCCGTCTAGATTGGTACAATAAGCGGCCCGTGACGGCAGCCCGCGGCGGCCGTCCGCCCGTTCACGATCCCAGCGCCTGATTACCATCGCAAACAGGCCCCCAGAACACCCCAGCATAGGCAGCAGATGACCAGTCCGAACCAGGCCGCCAACCCGGCGCCCACCGCCGAAGAACCGGTGCTCCGCGCTCCGGAAAACGAAAACACCCTGGCCACGCTGGCCATTCCGCTGGGCGAGACCATTCTGACACTGACCGCCAACGGCACGCCCATTTACGGCATCTTGCAGCGCAGCCGGGCGATGACCGAGCAATCCGACTTCTTCCGCTTGCAGTTCCGCGGCTACGCCCGCGCCGATGGCCACCGCTGGCAGCTGTTCGAGGGCGAGGACAGCCATTTCCAGGCGGCCCACAACTGCGCCTGGGTGCGGGTGGACCGGCCCAGCCGCACCGTCACCTTCGGCCCCAAAAGCGGCGTGATGGCCAGCCCCGGCTTTGTCGGCACCGGTTTGGACGCTTTCCTGTTCGCCAGCGTTATCGCCTGGGCCAAGGGCATTTGCCCGGATCACGCCATCAGTCCCGGCATGATCAGCATGAGCCAGACCTCCTCGGAAGAAGAGCGGCTGCAACGCAACGCCTTCTACGCCAGCCAGGGCTTTGAATTTGAATGGCAGGACGCCAACCAGCGTTCGGCACTGTACTTCAAGGACAAGGTCAACAAGCTGCTGGGGGTGTGGAACAAGGAGCTGATCACCGAGGTGGGCGGCGAGGCGATGCTGCAATCGCTGGCGCGCCAGGACGAAACCCGCGCCGAGCTGGAACAGCGGCTGGAAAAGCTGGAAAGCGTGCACGACAACCTGAAGCGGGCGCTGCAAAAAGAACGCACCACCGCCCAGATCCTGACCGGGGTGCTGATCCTGTTCGCGATCTGCGGACTGTGGGCGGTGATCTAAGAGCCTGTTCACGATCTTTTCAAACCGGTACGGAAGTATTGTTCAAAGCATTGAATCCGCTACGCGGATAATGATTTAGGGCCGGTTCCGCCCGGCAAACGGAAAGGGAGATTTGCGCGGCCAAATCTCCCTTTACCCTAAAGGCCGCCCTGCAAGCCTGGCCTACGGCTTCCCGCCGGTTCCCGTCAGTCCCGAGGCGCGGCTGAACTCGCACCGCGCTAGCGTCGCGGCGCTCGAACAAGCAGCCGCTTAAAACCTCGGGCCTGCCACCCGTCGGCAGGCTTGAAGGGATCAGGGGCGCGTCGAATACATGGTTTCCTACGTATCTAGCAACGGTTAAGCACATCTACAAAAGATCGTGAATAGGCTCTTAGAGCCTCCCATCCGGCTGCCCTGCCTTGACCCTCCCCGCCCCGTCGGCGACAATCCCCAGGCGCCGTTCTCATTAACGGCGCCGGGATTGGCGTCCCGCCCTGTACACAACGGACTCGCACCTCATCTGGGTGCGGTCCTGCTTTACCATGGCTATGCCACTTGGCAGGTGCATGGTGGGAGAGTGTCATGCACTCGCCGGTTTGTGTACACGGTAACGCCAATCCTGCCACGCGCCTGCCCAATACCTCGCTTTTCAGGCAGGCGGTTTATCTTGTGTCACAGCAGGAGAAACGGCATGTCCCCTATCCTACCCCGCCGCCGCCGCTACAAGCTGGCCGCCATAGAACAGCAGGAAACCCTGCTCCCCTTCGTCCGCTACATCCCGGAGCGTGACTATCCACATTACTGGCAGATGCCGGAAGCCGACGATGACTTCGACGCCATGTGCGCCTACGGCCGCGAATGCGCGGCTCATCTGCTGCAATGGCTGAAGGATAATCGTTATTACGTGGGCTACGGCCTGCTGGGCCGAGTGGCGCGCGACATCGACTTCGGCGCGCGTGAGCAGCGCGGCTACTGGATTGGCTTTTTCAATTATCTGGAGCAGATGCTATTCCTGGGCGCGCAGCAGGTAAAGGTTTACCGCCACGTGGACAGCCAGCATCAGATGCATGCCGGCAAGACCATGCGCCGGCAGTTGGAGGAGCGCTTCGGCCGCATCGGCCGCTAAAGCAAGGGGCGGCGGCCATTGCTGACCGCCGCCCGACACGTCACAGAGCGGAGCCTTGCGGGGCTCCGTCTCGCCTCCCGGCGAAGCTCAAGCCTGCGGCGCGCCGCCCAGCACCTTGTAAACATCCGCCAAGTTTTTCAATTGCTCCTGACGCAGCCGGACCAGCGCGGACTCGCCGCTGCGCCGCGCCTTGGCCGCGTCCAGCCAGGTTTGCGCGTCCACCGCGCCGGCGCGATAGCGGCTTTCCGCCAATTGTTCGCTGCGCCGGTTCAAGGCCAGCGCGTCCGCTTGCAAGCGGACGGAAGCTTGCAGCCGCTGGCGCGTACTCAAGGCGTTGTCCACTTCCTGGTAAGCGCTGTATAGCGTTTTGCGGAAACTGACGGTTTCCAGCTCGTAATCGGCCTGGCTGCTCTTCAGTTGCAGGCCTTGCTTGCGCCATTCGAGGAAGGGCAAGGACAGAGAGGCGCCCAAGCTCACCAAGGGATTTTGCACCAGGCTGCTCAGCGCGCCGCTGCTGGAGCCCAGCGAGCCGGTCAGCTTCAGCGCCGGGAAGAAGGCGGCGCGTTCCTGGTCCACCTTGGCCAGCTTGCCGCGCAGGCGCGCTTCCGCCGCCATCAGGTCCGGCCGGCGTTCCAGCAGGCTGCTAGGCAGCCCGGCGTCTATCGCCGGCAAGGCCGGCGCCAGCGGCAGCTCGGCGATAGCCGGCAGCGCCGCGCCGGAGGCATGGTCCAGCAACAAGGCCAGCGCGTTTTCCTTTTGCCCGCGCTCGTCGGCCAGCGTCAGCAGGTCCGCCTGCTGGCTCAGCACCGCGCTGCGCGCCTGAGTGGCGTCCTGCTCGCTGGTGGCGCCGGCGCGCCACTTGGCCTCCGCCAGCGCCTGAATCCGGCGCAGATCCGCCAGATCCGCCTGCCCCAGCCTCTGCCGAGTCTTCAGCGCTGCGATGTCCCAGTACAAGCCGGCGGCGGCGCTGTCCGACAGCAGCCGGGCGGCGGCTTCGTCGTAGGCGCTGGCGCGGAACTCCTGGTCCGCCGCGCGCAGGCGCGCGTCCACCCGCCCCCACAGGTCCAGTTCATAGCTGGTGCTCAAGCTCGCGCCGCTGCTGCGGCTCCAGGCCGAGGATTCGCCCAGCGTGCGCTTGGTGCCGGCATTGAGCTCGCCGCTCAAGGAGGGCAAGGCGTCGCTGCGTTCCAGGCCCGCCGCCAGCTGCGCCTTGCGCAGCTTGAGCAGGGCAACGCTCAAATCCGGGTTGCGGCTGCGCGCCTGTTCCAGCACCGCCAGCAAGCCGGCGTCGCCGAAGCCTTGCCACCAGCGCTCGCGGCTCATGTCCGTCTGAGTTTGGGACGAGGCGTCGCGCCATTGCGTCGGGATGTCCAGCGCCTGGCGCTGATAAGGCGTGTTCTGGCAGCCTGCCAACAACAGGGCCAGGCCCAAAACAGTGAGATTGGATTTCCAAAGCGTCAAACACTTACTCCCGCGCCAAGGCGTCGATCGGATTCAAACGCGCCGCGCTACGCGCCGGCAGATAGCCAAACACCACGCCGATGGCGGTGGAACACGCCACCGCCAGCACGATGGCCTTCAGCGACAGCGCCATTTTCCACTTGCTGACCAAGAGCGCGAACACGAAGCTGATGCCGTAGGACAGGCCGATGCCTATGGCCCCGCCCACCAGACAGACCAGCACCGCCTCGGTCAGGAATTGCTGCAGCACGTCGGACTGGCGAGCGCCCACCGCCATGCGGATGCCGATCTCGCGAGTGCGCTCGGTCACCGACACCAGCATGATGTTCATCACACCGATGCCGCCCACCACCAACGAGATCACCGCGATCAGGGTCAGCAGCAGAGCCAGGGTGCGACTGGTGTTTTCCACCGTCTTCAGCACTTCGTCCATGTTGTAGGTGAAGAAGTCCTTGCTGCCGTGGCGCAGGGTCAGTAGATGGCTGAGCGCCTTCTCCGCCAGCGCGGTGGGCTGGCCTTCCTTGATGCGCACCACCATGTAGTCGAAATAGGCCTGCCCGAACAATCGGCTGCCGGCGGTGCTGTAGGGCATCCACATTTGCAGCGATTTGCCGCCGCTGTTGTCCTTGATTTCCACCACGCCGATGACGGTGGCCGGCACGCTGCCCACCAGCACCACCTGGCCGATGGCTTCCGCGTCGGCGAACAGCTTGCGGCGGGCGTTGTTGTCTATCACCACCACCTGGCGCTGCATGCGCACGTCGTCGCGGCTGAAGCCGAGGCCGGAGACCAGCTTCATGCCGCGCACGCGGAAGAAGGCGCTGTCCACGCCGGACACCGAGGCGTTGACGTCGACATTGCGGTAGCGGATGCGCATGCTGTTGGTGGTGACCGGCGACACGCTGTCGACGTAGGGCTCCTCGGCCAGCGCGGCCAAGTCTCCGGGCAGGAAGGTGCGCACGCCGTCGGCCTTGTCGTCGCCCCAGTCCTTGCCGCGAAACACCGAGATGGTGTTGGTGCCGATGGAGCGGATGTCGTTCAGCACGTAATTGCGCGCGCCCTCGCCCACCGCGATGATGGACACCACCGAGGTGATGCCGATGATGATGCCCAGCATGGTGAGCACGGTGCGCAGCCGGTTGGCCAGCATGGCGAGCATGGCCATCTTGAAGGCCTCGCTCATGCGTTCGCGCCAGGCCGGGCCGGGCTTGGGCCGCCGCGGCTCGCGCGCGTCCGCCGCCGGGGGCGGCGCGTCGGCGGCGCTGTCGCGCAGGATCTCGCCGTCGCGGATTTCAATGATGCGCTCGGTCTGCGCCGCGATGGACGGGTCGTGGGTGACGATGATGATGGTGTGACCGGCGGCGTGCAGCTCCTTGAGGATGTTCATCACTTCCTCGCCGCTATGGCTGTCCAGCGCGCCGGTGGGTTCGTCGGCCAGAATGATGTCGCCGCCGTTCATCAGCGCCCGCGCGATGGACACCCGCTGCTGCTGGCCGCCGGACAGCTGGCCCGGGCGGTAGTCTTCCTTGCCGGCCAGGCCCAGCCGCTCCAGCAGCTGCCGCGCGCGCTCGCGCCGCGCTTCCTGGCTCATGCCGGCGTACACCGCCGGCATCGCCACATTGTCTATGGCGTTCAAATGCGGCAGCAGGTGGTAGCGCTGGAAGATGAAGCCGAAGTGCTCGCGCCGCAGCGTGGCCAGCTGGTCCTTGTCCAGCGCGCCCACGTCGCGCCCACCCACCTGGTAGCGACCGGCGGAAGGCTGGTCCAGACAGCCCAGGATGTTCATCAGCGTGGACTTGCCGGAGCCGGAGGCGCCGATGATGGCCACCATCTCGCCGGCGCGGATGTCCAGGCTAACCTCCTTGAGCACCGCCACTTCCTCATCGCCGGACGGAAACCGGCGCCACACCCCGGACAGCGTCAGGCTGGCTCCGCTCATGCGCTCACCATCACGCCGCCGCTGGATTCTTCTTCCTTGCCGCCGGCTTCGCTGGTCACCACTTTCTCGCCGGCCTTCAAGCCGTCCAGAATCTGCACCCGGGTGGCGGTCTTCAAACCTATGCGCACCTGCCGCTCATGCAGTTGGCCGTCCTTGCCCTGCACCTTGACGCCGTAGCGGCCATCCTTGCCGGCCGCGCCCAGCGCGCTCAGCGGGATGCTCAGCGCCTGCTTGGACTCCGCCAGCACGATGCTGATCTGCGCGGTCATGTCCACGCGCAACTTGCCGTCGACGTTCTTCACATCGAACAGCGCTTTATAGAAGTTGGCGTTGTTGATTTTCTCCGGCGTCGGCAGGATGGCGCGCAGCTTGCCGCGGATGGGCCGGTCCGGCGCGCCCAGCACGGTGAAGTACACCGGCAGCCCGGCCTTGACGCGGATCACGTCGGCCTCGGCCACCTGGGCGTGCACCGTCATGGTGCTCAAGTCCGCCAGTTTCAGGATCACCGGCACCGTCTGGCTGGCGATCACGGTCTGGCCTTGTTGGGTGACGATTTCTATCACCTCGCCGTCCATAGGCGCGGTGATGCGGGTATAGCCCAGCGTGGTGCGGTTCTTGTCGATCTGGAAACGGTTCTGACGGATTTGCGCCTGCAGGTCGTCCAGCTCCGCGGTCTGGGTCTGATAGGCGGTTTCCGCCGCCAGCAGGTCTTTTTGCGAGGTGGAGCCTTCGCCCATCATCTGTTTCTGACGCGCCAGCTCGCGCTCGGCCTGGCGCAGCGAGGCCTGCTTGCCGCGCAGCTGGGCCACGCGGGACTCCAGTTGCGCCTCGGAGGCTTTCAGATCGTTGAGGCTGTTTTCCGGATCGATCTCCGCCAACAATTCGCCCTTGCTGACGCGGTCGCCGGCCGCCACGTTCAGCGTTTTCAGCTGACCGCTGGCCTGGGCGCCCACGTCCACCTGCCGCAACGGCTTCAACACGCCGCTGGCCAGCACCACGTCTTCCAGATCCGCGCGGGTGACTTCCGCGGTCAACACCTGCGGCGCCGGCTTGGGCGCCAGCCACAGCCACAAGCCCCAGCCGGCCAGCGCCAGCACCGCGGCCAGCGCGATGCCGTTGCGCCACGGCCGCCGGCCCAGGTTGACGCGGCGGCGCCCATGCAAGGAGCCGATAAAATACAGGGGCAACAGCAGTTTACGAATCCAACGCTTCCAAAGTGTCATGTGGTAAGGAGCCGAACCGGAAAGGAGGAAAACATCTTAGGACCGCGGGCAATGGGCTTTGGTTGCACCCCGCGGCGACAATACGCGTTTGGCATTCAGCGCGATCAAGCCTGTCCGCGCGCTACAAGGGCGGCGTCAGCCCGCGCGCCAAATAGCTTTCCCGCAGATGGAGGCGCAGGCACTCCGGGCACAGGCAATCGCCGTGGCCGTAAGGCAGCGGCAGCACCTGCGGCAGGTCCGCGCACCAGCAAGCGCCCTGAGCGCCGCCGTCGCCGCAGCGGAAAGCAGCGCCGCAACGCTCGCAGCGCTTGTCCTTGACCTTGGGCTTCAAGGCGATCAGCCGCTGCCACACCGCGCGTTTTTGCTCGTCGTCGAAACCGGACCAGCCGGCGATCTCGTCCAAGGTGCGCAGGCAGCCCAGGCAATAAGCGCCGCCCTCGTCGAGACGGCAGAGGCCGACACAGGGCGAGGCGGGAGCTGGATACCCCTTTGTCATCAAAAATCCATCTTTTGTCGCAAAATCAGACCGCTATTTTAGCGCAAAGCCGCCGCCGGCACGCCGCCGGGGTTGACGCTAATCCGTTTATGCACCAAAAATGGGCCACCGCCTTATTCCTGAGGCGAATATCCAAATAGACAAAGCTAAATAGACAAAGAGATCTCAGGAGAAACTCATGAAAACGCATCTTAGCCTCATCGCTTGTGCCGCGCTGGCCCTGACCGCCTGCGGCAAGTCCGAACAAAGCGCCGGCAGCGCGCCGGCCGAAGCCGGCGCGGTGGTGGTGAAAATCGGCTCCGCCAACCCGCTGACCGGTCCTTTCGCCCACTGGGGCCGCGACGCCGACAACGGCGTCAAGCTGGCGGTGGCGGAAGCCAACGCCGAAAAGCTGACCCTGGACGGCAAGCCGGTCACCTTCGAAGTGGTGTCCGAGGACGACCAGGCCGACCCCAAGACCGCCGCCCAAGTGGCGCAACGCCTGGTGGACGGCAAGGTGGCCGGCATCATCGGCCATCTCACCTCCGGCGCGGCCATCCCCGCTTCGCGCATTTACTCTCAGGCCGGCATCCCGATGATCGCCGCCTCGGTGACCAGCCCCAGCTTCACTCAGCAAGGCTTCAAGAACACCTTCCGCATCATCGCCAACGACCGCCAGCAAGGCGAGGCGCTGGCCAAGTACGCGATCGAAACGCTGAAGGCCGGCCGCATCGCCATCGTCGACGACCGCACCACTTACGGCCAGGGCCTGGCCGACGACTTCGCCAAAGCGGTGGAAGCGGCCGGCGGCAAGGTGGTCAAGCGCGAGTTCACCAGCAACAGCGCCACCGACTTCATGGCCATCCTCACCTCGATCAAGGGGCAGAAGCCGGACCTGCTGTTCTACGGCGGCATGGACGCGCAGGCCGCGCCCATGGTCAAGCAGATGAACAAGCTGGGCCTGAAGGCCGCTTTCATGGGCGCCGACGGCATCAATACGCCGGAGTTCTCCAAGCTGGGCGGCGACAGCGCGGAAAGCAGCTACGCGTCCAGCGCCGGCGCGCAAAAAGACAAGATGCCCGGCTTCGCCGACTTCAGCGGCAAATACAAGCAGCAATTCAACGCCGACATCCAGGCTTACGCGCCCTACACCTACGACGCCGCGCGGGTGATGATCGCCGCGATGAAGCGCGCCGGCTCCGCCGATCCAGCCAAGTATCTGGGCGAACTGCCCAAGACCGACTTCAAGGGCGTGACCGGCGAGATTCGCTTCGACGACAAGGGCGACATCCAGCACGGCACCGTGTCGCTGTATCAATTGCGCAAAGGCCAGTGGGTCGGCCTGTAAACACCGGCGCTCCCCCCGTACCAACACCCCGGCGCTTGCCGGGGTTTTTGTTTTCCGCCGCCAGGCTCCAAAAAAACATGGCGCCATATTAAATAAATGGCTATAACTATTTATCCACAAACTAACATAAGGAGAGGATATGGGACTACTCGTTTCCCTGCTGGCCGGCGGCGTGATCGGCTGGCTCGCCGGCAAGATCATGGGCGTTAGCGAAGGGGTCATCGCCAACATCATCATCGGCATCATCGGTTCGGCGCTGGGGCACTGGCTGTTTGGCCGCCTGCTGGGCATCTCCTCCGCCGCGGCCGCCGGCTCTTTTTCCCTGCCCGGCCTGGCCTTCGGCATCGCCGGCGCCGCCATCCTGATTTTTCTGCTGAAGAAGATAGGCCTGCTGCGTTGAACGGGCAAAGAAAAAGGCGACGCTGAACGCGTCGCCTTGCAGCGGAATGCTTGATTAGCTTATTTGGCCGCGGAAGCGTCCTTGGCCGCAGCGGCGGCGCCGCCCACGGTTTCCAGCACCTTCCATTCGCCGTTGACCACTTTGTAGACGGTGATGCCGCCGTCTTTCAGGTCGCCCTTGGCGTCGTAGGTCCAGCTGCTGGAGGTCACGCCGGAATGGGTGATCTTGGCCAGCACCGGCAGGTAGGCTTTGGGATCGGTGGAGTTGGCGTCCTTCATCGCCTGGATCAAGGCGCGGGTCGCGTCGTAGCCGTACGGCGAGTAAGTGGCCACGTCCATCTTGAAGCGCGCCTTGTAGCGGCTCTCGTAGTCCTTGCCCTTGGGCATCTGATCCAGCGGCAGGCCTGCCAGCGAGGCGATGGTGCCGTCGGCTTCCTTGCCCGCCAGTTGCAGGAAGGTCGGGGTCTTGGTCATTTCGCCGGAAATCAGCGGCGCGGTCAGACCCAGGCGCTTCATCTGCTTCGCCATCGGCGCGGATTGCGCGTCGGCGCCGCCGTAGAACACCACGTCCGGCGCGGCGGCCTTGATCGAGGTCAGAATGGCGGCGAAGTCGGTGGCCTTGTCATTGGTGAACTCGCGCTTGACCACATTGCCGCCGGCGGCCTTGGCGGCCTTCTCGAATTCGTCGGCCAGGCCCTGGCCGTAAGCGGTGCGGTCGTCGACGATCACCACTTTCTTGGCGCCCAGCTTCTCCACCACGAACTTGCCCATCACCGAACCTTGCTGGGTATCGGAAGTCATCGAGCGGAAGGTGTTCTTGAAGCCCTGGGCGGTGAAGGCCGGCGAGGTGGCCATCGCGATCATCGGAATGCCGGCGTCGGAATAGATCTTGGAAGCCGGGATGGAGGTGCCGGAGTTGAAGTGGCCGATGATGCCGTTCACTTTCTCGTCGACGAATTTCTGCGCCAGCTGAGTGGCGGTTTTCGGATCGGCCTGGTCGTCCTGGGCCTCCAGTTCGAAGCTCACCGGCTTGCCGCCGATGGTGGGCTTCTCGGCGTTGGCGTCTTCGATCGCCAGGGTCACGCCGTTTTTGTATTCTTCGCCGTAGTGAGCCTGCGGGCCGGTCAACGGCGCCGCGAAGCCGATCTTGATCACGCTGCCCGCGGCGGCTTCAGCGCCGGCGGAAGCGCCTGCTGCCGGCGCGCCCTCTTCTTTTTTGCCGCATGCGGACAAGGCGACGGCGGCGGCCACGGCCAGGGAAAGAGTCGTCAGTTTATTGGTTTGCATCATGTTTCCTCTATTTCTCCAGAGATCCCCACCCGTCTATCGATCAGGAATGGGAGTTTGCGGAACCTGCCTAATGTTGTTATGTACATCCCGCCATACCCGAGTCGGGATGCGAGCGCGGCGGCTGGCGGCATTATTCCAAGGCCGCCAGCTTGTGGCAAGTGGCTTGTTGGACAAGCCCCCGCCACCCCATGCGCGCCGACGCATGGGCAAATTGGTTTGACGCGCGGTTTTGCAAGACGGGCGGGCCGCCGTCGCCGGGGCCCGCGCCGTGCTTAGTCGCCAATGCTCATAAGGCTGGCGTTGCCGCCCGCGGCGGTAGTATTCACGCTGATCGCGCGTTCCACCACCAAGCGGTGCAGATTGTAATGGCCTTGAGCGTCGACGCGCAGCAGCGGCACCAGGGCGCCGTCGCGCGCGGCCAGCACACGCTGGGCGGCTTCGGCCTCGGCTTCGGAACCGGCAAACAGCACCGCGCCGACATCCGCCGCCAACACATCGGCGTCCAGCTCCACCAGGGCGCCCAGCTTGGCGGCCAGGCCGCGGCCGGCCTCATTGGCCGGCAGCACCGCGCGGTTGCCGGTGGCGAAGGCCGCCGCCAGCTGTTCCGCCAGCGCTTGCGCGGTGGCGGCCTGGCAGCCCACCTTGCCGCGCGGCGCGAACTGCAGCGAGTTCCGCTCGCCGGTGGGACCAGGCAAATTCACCAGGCTGGCCAACGCGCTGTCCTTGCGCGCCGCGGCGATCGCCGGCTCCAAGGCCAGGCCCAGGCCGCCGGCGGCCGCCGCCAACGCGTCCAGCGCCGGCAAGGACAGCGACAGGGTGTCCGCCGCCAGCTTCGGCTCCCAGGCCGCGCGCGTCAGCCGGTACAGATAGAAGGGGCCGCCGGCCTTGGGGCCGGTACCGGACTTGCCTTCGCCGCCAAACGGCTGCACGCCCACCACCGCGCCGACGATGTTGCGGTTGACGTAGACGTTGCCCACCTTGATCTGGCTGACGATGTTGTCGATGGTCTCGTCGATGCGGCTGTGGATGCCGTGGGTCAGGCCGTAGCCGGTGGCGTTGATCTCGGCCACCACCTTGTCCAGCTCATTGGCCTCGAAGCGCAACACATGCAGCACCGGGCCGAACACTTCGCGCTTCAACTGCTTGAGATCGGCGATTTCAAACAGCGTCGGCGCCACGAAGGTGCCGTTGGCGCAGTCGTCGCCCAGCTTGATCTGGTGAGTGGCGCGCGCGCTGTCCTTCATTTTCTCGATATGGGCGAGCAGGCCGGCCTGGGCTTCGGCGTCGATTACCGGGCCGACGTCGATGTCCAGCTTGGCCGGATTGCCCACTTTCAATTCATCCATCGCGCCCTTGATCATGGCGATGACCTTGTCGGCGATGTCGTTCTGCAGATAGAGCACGCGCAGCGCCGAGCAGCGCTGGCCGGCGGAGTCGAAGGCCGAGCTGAGCACGTCGGTGACCACCTGCTCCGGCAGCGCCGAGCTGTCCACGATCATCGCGTTCTGGCCGCCGGTTTCGGCCACCAGCACCGGGTCGCCGCCGCGCTTGGCCAGCGTGCGGTTGATGATCTGCGCCACTTCGGTGGAGCCGGTGAAGATCACGCCCTGAACGCGCGGATCCGCGGTCAGCGCCGCGCCCACCACTTCGCCGCGGCCCGGCAGCAGTTGCAGCGCCGCGCGCGGCACGCCGGCCTCGTGCAACAAGCGCACCGCGTGCGCGGCGATCAGGCTGGTCTGCTCCGCCGGCTTGGCCAGCACCGCGTTGCCGGCCGCCAGCGAGGCCACCACCTCGCCGATGAAGATCGCCAGCGGGAAGTTCCACGGGCTGATGCACACCACCGGGCCCAAGGAGCGGTGGCTGGCGTTGTCGAATTCGTCCTCGATCTGCGCCGCGTAGTAGCGGCAGAAGTCCACCGCCTCGCGCACCTCGGCGATCGCGTTGGCCAGCGTCTTGCCGGCCTCGCGCACCGCCAGGCCCATCAGCGCCGGCATCTGGTCTTCCATCAGGTCGGCCATCCGCTGCAGGCAGGCGGCGCGTTCGGCCACCGGCGTGGCGGCCCAGTCGGCTGCGCCCTGCTGCGCCAGGTCCAGCGCGCGCTCCACGTCCGCCGCGCTCGCCTCGATCACGCGGCCGACCAGATCGTCGTGATCGGCCGGGTTGCGCACTTGCTGCACTTCGCCGTCGGTGACGTCGCCGTCGCCCAGCATCGGGAAGGCGCCCCACTGCTGCTTCTCCGACGCTTGCAAGCCCAGTTGCAGCGTGGCCAGCACATGCTCGCTGGACAGGTCCAGGCCCTTGGAGTTTTTGCGCTGTTGGCCATACAGTTCCAGCGGAGCCGGAATCTTCTTGTGCGGCTGGCCGCCGTGGCGCGCGGCCTCGGCCACCGGGTCCGCCACCAGCTCGTCGATGGACACCGCCTCGTCCACGATGCGGTTGACGAAGGAACTGTTGGCGCCGTTTTCCAGCAGGCGGCGCACCAGATAGGCCAGCAGGGTTTCATGCGAGCCCACCGGCGCGTAGATGCGGCAGGCCTTGCCCAGCTTGTCCTTGCCCACCACCTGGTCGTACAGGGTCTCGCCCATGCCGTGCAGGCACTGGAATTCGTAGTCCTTGCCGGAAGCCAGATTGAACACCGCGGCCAGGCTGTAGGCGTTGTGGGTGGCGAACTGCGGATAGATCGCGTCCTGCGCGGACAACAGCTTCTTGGCGCAGGCGAGGTAAGCCACGTCGGTGTAGACCTTGCGGGTATAGACCGGGTAGCCCGGCAGCCCATCCACCTGGGCGCGCTTGATTTCGGCGTCCCAGTAAGCACCCTTGACCAGGCGCACCATGAAACGGTGTTTGCTGCGGCGCGCCAGATCGATCAGGAAATCGATCACATAGGGACAGCGCTTCTGATAAGCCTGCACCACGATGCCTATGCCCTCGAAGCCGTCCAGATCCGGGTCGTTGGCCAGCGCCTCCACCAGGTCCATCGAAATTTCCAGGCGGTCCGCTTCTTCGGCGTCAATGTTCAGGCCGATATCGTACTGCTTGGCCAGCAGGAACAAACCTTTCAGCCGCGGCAGCAACTCGGCCATCATCCGCTCGTGCTTGATGCGGCTGTAGCGCGGGTGGATGGCCGACAACTTCACCGAAATGCCCGGGCCTTCGTAAATGCCGCGGCCGGCGGAGGCCTTGCCGATGGCGTGGATGGCGGTCACGTAGTCTTGCAGATAACGCTGCGCGTCGGCCTCGGTCATCGCCGCCTCGCCCAGCATGTCGTAGCTGAAGCGGTAGCCGCGCGCTTCGCGTTCGCGGCCGTTGGCCAGCGCCTCCTCAATGGTTTCGCCGGTGACGAACTGCTTGCCCAGCATGCGCATCGCCATGTCCACGCCCTTGCGGATCAGCGGTTCGCCGCCTTTGGCGATCAAACGGGTCATCGCCGCCGACAAACCATTCGCGCTGTGCGAGGCCACCAGCTTGCCGGTCACCAGCAAGCCCCAGGCCGCGGCGTTGACGAACAAGGAGGCGCTATTGCCCAGGTGGGCTTTCCAGTCGCCGCGCGCGATCTTGTCGCGGATCAGCTTGTCCGCGGTTTCGCGGTCCGGAATGCGCAGCAGCGCTTCGGCCAGACACATCAGCGCAATGCCCTCGGCGCTGTCCAGCGAAAACTCATGCATCAAGGCATCCACCCCGCTGGACTTGGTGCGCTCGCGGCGCACCTCCGTCACCAGGCGTCGCGCCAGATCCTGAACCGCCTTGACTTCGCCGTCGCTCATCGCCGCCTGCGGCAACAGCGCCTGCACGCACTCGCGTTCGTCGCGGCGATAGGCAGAGGTAATGGCGTCCCGCAGCGCCGACTGGCCATGGGCAAATGCGTCGAATTGCATGAATCATCTCCGTGTAGTTTGCAGCCCCCGAGCTGTCTCTTTTCATTGGTGCCCGGGAAATTTGTCTATTGTATACAAATGCAAATAGATTGCTGGACATTATGAAGGAAACTTTTCAGCCCATAATTCCAGAACAAACAAAACCAACTCGTACAAGCAGTTAGCCTCCGCAGCCCCGCCCCGCCGCCCGTCTCACTGTTGCATGCCAACAACTTGGCGCCTCCACCTTTGCCCCGGCCCGCGCATGCCAAAGCCGGCGCAACATGCCACAATGCCGCCCTGATCCTCTTCATCATAGGCAAACCAATATGCAAACCGTGCTGATCACTCTGAACGCCAGCCCCTACGGCGACGAACGCGCGCTCTCCGCGCTGCGCCTGACGCTCACGCTGGCGCAACAGGCCGAGCGCTGCCGGGTGCAGCTATTCCTGCTGTCCGACGCCGTCGTCGTCGCATTGAAAAACCAGAAAACCGCGCAAGCGCCCACCTTGGGCGAGATGCTGGCCGAAGCGCTGGCGCTGGGCGTTGAGGCGCGCGTCTGCCGCACCTGCGCCGACGCGCGGGGGATTCATGAGAATTTATTGCTGGCGGGAGTCAAGATCGGCACCATGCCGGAGCTGGCGGAGTGGACGCTAAGCGCGGACAAGGCGCTCAGCTTCTAAGAAGCTGTTCAAATGAGCGAGGCCAGGCGCAAACCGATTCCAAGCGCCTGCCGCGAGGCAAATGCAAAAAGCCCAGACCTTTCGGTCTGGGCTTTTCATTGGGCGCCTGGCAATGTCCTACTTTCACATGGCGAATGCCACACTATCATCGGCGCTAAGGCGTTTCACGGTCCTGTTCGGGATGGGAAGGCGTGGGACCGCCCCGCTATTGTCGCCAGGCATAAACTGTATCGCTTGCCGCTTGGGAAGCGAAACGCCAAGTCTTGGACTTGGCGTTATCGTATTGGGCGTCTGGCGGTGTCCTACTTTCACATGGCGAATGCCACACTATCATCGGCGCTAAGGCGTTTCACGGTCCTGTTCGGGATGGGAAGGCGTGGGACCACCTCGCTATGGCCACCAGACATAAACTTGTACAAACTAGAAGAAGCCTGGGATGGTGTTGTTCACCACCCCACATATATTCGGTATTCAATTGTGTCGCACAACCACTATCTCGTCGTCTCCCGGTTTCCCAAGACACTCAAATGA
>NZ_LDUR01000069.1:0-423 GCF_001043705.1 Chromobacterium sp. LK11 | reverse complement strand
AGTACTTACAGCCTATCGGTTATTTGTAGTTAAGGGCGTCAGCCAGCGATGGCTGAACATGAAATGGGTTTGTAGCTCAGCTGGTTAGAGCACCGTCTTGATAAGGCGGGGGTCGTTGGTTCGAGTCCAACCAGACCCACCAGAATTTCTGTTGTCGGAGCGATCCGGCCGCACGAATAAAGCTGAAAGGCAAGGCGAAAGGCGGCGACGTGTGCTGATGCACACGAGGCGCGTTTCAACGCTGCATTTCAGGTTTAGAGGGGGATTAGCTCAGTTGGGAGAGCACCTGCTTTGCAAGCAGGGGGTCGTCGGTTCGATCCCGTCATCCTCCACCACAACTCAAACACAAGCGAGTTTGCAAAACAGCTTGATTGTGTTTGCGTTGTATTTTTAACGCCCGATCTTTAACAAACTGAAGAAGCC
>NZ_LDUR01000068.1:0-236 GCF_001043705.1 Chromobacterium sp. LK11 | reverse complement strand
TCAGCGTCGTCCACCAGGTCGGCCTTGTTCAGGAACACGATGATGTACGGAACGCCAACCTGACGGGACAGCAGGATGTGTTCGCGGGTTTGCGGCATCGGACCGTCAGCGGCCGAGCACACCAGGATAGCGCCGTCCATCTGGGCAGCACCGGTAATCATGTTCTTAACGTAGTCGGCGTGACCCGGGCAGTCTACGTGAGCGTAGTGGCGGGACTCGGTTTCGTATTCTACGTG
>NZ_LDUR01000067.1:0-468 GCF_001043705.1 Chromobacterium sp. LK11 | reverse complement strand
ACCTGGATCTTGCCTTTGGCCGCAATCAGCTTCAGCGCGATCTGGTCCTTGACCCCGGCGACGAACAGGCTGATGTGCTGGCCCACATTGTGGAGCCAGCGCCGGCCGCTGGTCTGGTTGGTGTCGCGCTGCGCCACCAGGTCCAGATTGGTGCCGGCCGCCAGAGTCTGGCTTTGCTGGCTCAGGCTGGCGATGCCGGCCGGCGCGGACAGCACGATCAGCGGTTGCTGGCCGGCTTGGTCTTTTGCGGTCTTGCCGTCTTTGTCGGTGTTGGAGCCGGCTTCCCAGGCTTTCAAGGCCGCGGCCTGGTGTTGCAGATGGCCTTCGGTTTTCTTGGCGGCTTTGGCGTTGTCCGGACCGATTTCCTCCGGCCCGGTTTCCATGGTGTCGGCCTGCTGGCCGGTGGCGGTGTCGCCCAGGCTCTGGCTCAGGCCCAAGGCCGCGTCCAGCTGGCTTTGCGCCTGTTCG
>NZ_LDUR01000066.1:0-393 GCF_001043705.1 Chromobacterium sp. LK11 | reverse complement strand
TAAACGCCAGGCGGCATCGCCGTTTTGTCTTGCTGTTCCGAACGGGGCGCAGACGCAACAAAGCCTCCCATAGGGAGGCTTCTTTGTTCCGGCGCCGGCGCCAGCACAATGCATAAAGCCCAGCTCGTATGAGCTGGGCTTCGCAATGGGGCGTCTGGCGGTGTCCTACTTTCACATGGCGAATGCCACACTATCATCGGCGCTAAGGCGTTTCACGGTCCTGTTCGGGATGGGAAGGCGTGGGACCACCTCGCTATGGCCACCAGACATAAACTTGTACAAACTAGAAGAAGCCTGGGATGGTGTTCACCACCCCACATATATTCGGTATTCAATTGTGTCGCACAACCACTATCTCGTCGTCTCTCGGTTCCCCAAGACACTCAAATGATA
>NZ_LDUR01000065.1:0-1567 GCF_001043705.1 Chromobacterium sp. LK11 | reverse complement strand
GCCGAGGCGGCGCTGGTGGAGATCTGGCAAGGGCTGCTGGGGCTGGAGCGCGTCGGGGTTAGGGACAACTTCTTCGCGCTGGGCGGCGATTCCATCCTGAGCATCCAGATGGCGTCGCGGGCGGCGGAACGGGGCTTGCGCATCAGCCCGCAACAGGTGTTCCGCCATCCGACGATAGCGGAACTGGCGGCGGAGAGCGGCGCGGCGGAAGACGTCGGCGCTCAGGCGGAGCAGGGCGAGGTGGAAGGCGAAGTGAGGCCGGGTCCGATTCAGGCCTGGTATCTGGACTGGCCGGGGACGGACTGGGAGCAGTTCAGCCAGGGGGCTTATCTGGGCCTGGACGGCGTCGTCGATCCCGAGGCGCTGATCGCCGCGCTGCAGGCGGTGGCGCAACGCCACGACGCGCTGCGGATAGGCTGGCGGCGGGACGGCGAGCGCTGGATTCAGGAAAGCGGCGCCGGCGCGCCGGTGGAGGTGAAGGCCGTGGATTTGCGCGGCCTGGCCGATGCCGAGGCCGCGCTGGAGCGCGACGCGGCGGAACTGCAGGCCGGTCTGCGTCTGGACGGCGCCAGCCTGTGGGCGGCGCGGCTGTATCGGTTGGACGCGGGCTGGCGCTTGCTGTGGCTGGCGCATCACGTCTCGGTGGACGGGGTGTCGTGGCGGATTCTGCTGGAAGACCTGTGGCGGGCCTACGCGGCGCTGAGCCGGGGCGAGGCGGCGGCATGGCCGGCCAAGACCATGTCGTATCAGGCCTGGTCGCGGCGGCTGTGGGAGTGGGCGGAGACCCTGCCGGAATCGACGCTGCGCTACTGGCGGGAGATGGACGCGCCGGGGATGTCCCTGCCCGGCGTCGGCGCGGGCGAGGACACGGTGGCGGCGGAGTCGCGCGTGTCGCTGCAGTGGGACGCGGAGACGACGGAACGCTGGCTGCGGCAAGCGGGCGAGGCCTATCGGATGCGTCCGGAGGAATTGCTGGTGGCGGCGCTGGCGCGCGCCTTGCGCCGATGGACGGGCGCCGAGGAATGCGTGCTGGACCTGGAAGGCCATGGCCGGGACGGGCTGGCGGACGTGGACGTGTCGCGCACCGTGGGCTGGTTCACCAGCCTGTATCCGTTGCGGCTGCCGCAAAGCGGCGAGCTGTCGCGCGAGCTGAAGTCGGTGAAGGAGAGGATGCGCGGGGCGCCGGACGGCGGCATCGCTTACCACGCGCTGCGCTACGGCGGCCGTGGATCGGAGTTGGGCGGCCATGCGCGCACGGTGTGTTTCAACTACCTGGGCCAATGGCGTCTGGACGAGGGCGGCGAGCCGCGCGCGACATGGCTGGGCGAGCCGCCGGGCGGGACGCGCTCGGCGGGGATGGCGCGACGCTACGCGCTGGACGTGGTGGCGCAGGTGCACGAGGGCCGGCTGCGGGTGGACTGGCTGTACAACGCGGCGCGGCAAGAGCAGGGCGCGGTCGCGGCGCTGGCCGAGAGTTTCCGCGCCGAGCTGGAAGCGGTGCTGGCGCATTGCCTGTCGCCACAGTCGGGCGGCCTGACGCCGTCGGACCTGCCGCTCGCCCATCTGG
>NZ_LDUR01000064.1:0-913 GCF_001043705.1 Chromobacterium sp. LK11 | reverse complement strand
GATCGTAAACAGGTTCTCAGGCCATTTCATTGACGATGGCGATGGAAAACCCGTCCCAGCCCTTGACCCCTACGGTCTGCAGCGCGGTCGCGGTCAACCGCGGCTCCGCGCCCATGTCTTCGATGAAGCGGCGCACGCCGCGCACGCCGGGGTCCTGGCTGACCACATTGGCCACCGCGCCGCCGCGCGCCACATTGTCGCCGACGATGGCGGCGCCGGGGCGCGCCAGCTTCAGCGCCCATTCCAGATAGGCCGGGTTGTTCGGCTTGTCGGCGTCGATGAAGATCAGATCGAAGGGTTCGCTCCCCGCCAGCAGCGGCAGGCTGTCCAGCGCCGGCCCTTCGCGCAGTTCCACCCGATCCGCCACGCCGGCGGCAGCCAGATTGGCCCGCGCGGTGTCCGCGTGTGCGGGGTTGGCCTCCAGCGTCACCACCCGGCCGTCGGCCGGCAGCGCCCGCGCCAGCCAGATGGTGCTGTAGCCGCCCAGGGTGCCGATTTCCAGCACCCGCCGCGCCCGCATCAGGCGCGCCAGGATGTGCAGAAAGCGCCCTTGCAGCGGGGACACGTCCTGCGCCGGCAGGCCGGCGGCGGCGTTGGCCGCCAGCGCGCCGTTCAAGGCGCTGTCCTCCACCCGCAGCGCCGCGGTGTAATAGCGGTCCAGGCCGCTCCATTCTGCTTGCATCGGCTTCTCCTGGCGCAGCCGCCCCGGGCAAGGGCCCGACCCGGCCGCGCATGGTTGAAGCCACATGATAAGCGCATTCCGGGCCCAGCCGTCGCCACGCCTGTCATTGCGCCCAGGGGAACGGCGCTCATCGGAGAGGCCATGACTGACGTCAAGGCGACGACTATGGACCGGCTAGCCCTGGAGCAAGGGCGCGCAGGCGCGCAACTGCGCGCGCAGCCAATCATGGGC
>NZ_LDUR01000063.1:0-2740 GCF_001043705.1 Chromobacterium sp. LK11 | reverse complement strand
GGCGCTGGCCGCCTTGCCGATCTGAGAACCTGTTTACGATCTGCTGCGCGTCGGCGATACGGCGTTGAAACCGTCTTCGAAATGCTCATGTACCGTATGTACACTCCGCTTTCTCAGCCGTTTTCGCCTTGTCTCGCCTTAGCTCGCGAGATCGTAAACACGTTCTAAGCACCCCAATGCAAAAACGCCTGCCGGATCGGCAGGCGTTTTTGCATCAGCGCGGTTCCGCCAGCAGCGGCCGCCAAAGCGGCCACCAGCCCGGCTCGCTGGCCAGTTCGGCGTCCACCGCCACGCCGGGCAGCGCCAGCACCCGCCCGTCCACGTCGCACAGCAGCGGCCAGCGCTCGCGCAAGGGCGGCGCGATGCCTGCCTCCTGCAGGAAATTCTTCACCGGCTTGCGTCCGACTCCGGACGCCAGCCGCTCGCCGCCCTCGCGCGGCCGCAGGCTCAAGCCTCGCGCCAACGCTTCCGCCGGCAAGCCGCGCAATCGCCACTCCCAACTCAGCGCCCCGCCCCACTCCGCCGCCGCCCGCTCCGTCGCCGGGTCCACCGGCCCCAAGATCATCGCGCTGGGCGCCGACAACGCCGGCAAGGCGAACAAGCCGTCGCGGTAGCGGTACAACAGGCCCCGCGCCAGCTTCAGCCGCGGGCAACTGCCGGCCCCGGCCTCCAGCGCCTGGCGCTGAAACTCCGCCAAGGCGTCCGGTTCCGGCGCCGGCCAACCCAGGCCGCGCAACCAGGCCAGCAGCGTCTGACGCTGCCTGGCCGCGGACAGCGCGCGCCAGCGGATCAAATCCAGGCCGTCCTCGCTCCGGCAAGCCGCCAGATCCTGCGCCGCCACCTCATCCAGCACCGCGGCGGCGTCTGCCAGCAAGCCGGCCGATCGCGTCAGATGACGACGGTAGTCCGGCAGCGCCGCCTCCAGCTGCGGCAGCAGCCGCTGGCGCAACAGATTGCGCCGCCAACGCTCGTCCCGATTGCTCTCGTCCTCAACCCAGCTCAAGCCCTGGGCGCGGACGTAATCCTCCAGCTGCCGCCGGCGCAAGCCCAGCAGCGGCCGCCACAACCAGGGGCCGGCCGCGTCCAGCTTGCGCAAGGCCGGCATCGCCGCCAAGGCGCGCGCGCCGCCGCCGCGCAGCAATTGCAGCAGCACGGTTTCCGCCTGGTCGTCCAGATGGTGGGCCAAGACCACCACGCCGGCGGCGGAGCGCCGATACGCCTGATAGCGCGCCTCGCGGGCTACCGCTTCCAGACTGTCGCCGCCGCTCAAGGCCAGGCTTACCCGCTCCACCCGCAAAGGCGCGCCCAACGCCGCGCACAAGACTCGGCAGTGCTCGGCCCAGGCGTCGGCGTTCGGGCTCAGCCCGTGGTGCACGTGCACCGCGCGGATCTCCAGCTCCGGACGACGCTCCCGCGCGCGGCACAGCAGCGCCAGCAGCGCCACAGAGTCCAGACCGCCGCTCAGGCCCACCTCAAAAGCACATTGGCCGGACAATTCGTCCGGCCAATGGCTTAACAGAGATTCGAGCGGGTCAGGCTGCGGCTTCCTTGAAGCGGCCATAACTCATCAATCTGTCGAAACGGGTTTTCAGCAACTCGTCGATCGGCTTGCCGGTCAAGTCTTTCAACTCTTCCTGCAGCACGCGCTTCAACGTCGCCATCATTTGCGCGTGATCGCGATGCGCGCCGCCCACCGGCTCGTTGACCACGCGGTCGATCAGACCCAGAGTCTTCAAGCGCGGCGCGGTGATGCCCAGCGCCTCCGCGGCGTCGGACGCGCGTTCGGCGGTCTTCCACAAGATGGAAGCGCAGCCTTCCGGCGAAATCACCGAGTAGGTGGCGTATTGCAGCATATTGACGCAATCGCCCACCGCGATGGCCAAGGCGCCGCCGGAGCCGCCCTCGCCTATCACCGTGACGATGACGGGCACGCGCAAGCGGGTCATTTCATAGAGGTTGCGGCCGATGGCCTCGGATTGACCGCGCTCTTCCGCGCCAATGCCGGGCCAAGCGCCGGTGGTGTCCACCAAGGTGACCACCGGAATGCCGAACTTCTCGGCCAGCTTCATCAGGCGCAGCGCCTTGCGATAGCCTTCCGGATGCGGCATGCCGAAATTGCGGCGGATCTTTTCCTTGGTGTCCCGGCCCTTCTGCTGGCCGATCACCATCACCGACTGGCCGTTGAAACGAGCCAGACCGCCCACGATGGCGGCGTCGTCGGCAAACGCGCGGTCGCCGTGCAGCTCTTCGAAGTCGGTGAAAATACTCTCTATATAGTCGAGCGCGTAGGGGCGCTGCGGATGGCGCGCCACCATGGCGATTTGAGACGGCGTCAGCTTGGCGTAGAGCGTCTTGGTCAAGTCCTGGCTCTTCTTCTGCAGGCGCGCGATCTCCTCGGAGATGTCCAGCACGGAATCGTCCTGAACATAGCGAAGTTCTTCTATTTTGTTCTCGAGCTCGGCAATAGGCTGCTCAAAATCGAGAAAGGTCGGCTTCATTCGTAACGTCATCCGATAAATAGCTAATGGCGGCATGATACCTTAGCGGCAAAGTCGGCGTCACCTTTCTGTCTGACAAAAACATTAAATTTTGGAGCTTTTATTCGAAATTGCCGCCAGTTGCAAAAATTTGCTGGTAGACCACTTGCGCAAGCTTAAACCCTGTGTTTTAATTCGCCTCCTCGCTGAAACGCAAACGCAGCAGCGAAAAGGATTCAGGGCGTTTAGCTCAGTTGGTAGAG
>NZ_LDUR01000062.1:0-359 GCF_001043705.1 Chromobacterium sp. LK11 | reverse complement strand
TCGGCGCCGAACACCAGTTCATCCCGGTACGAGTCTTCCGCGCTGACGCGGTAGGCCCGATCGATGATCACGTCCTGACCGTCGCCCAGATTGAACAGGTAGATGTCGCGGCCGTAACCGCCGGTCAGCGTGTCGTTGCCGATGCCGCCTTCCAGCGTGTTGTTCCAGCTGCTCCACGCCACCGTCAGCTGATCGTTGCCGGCGCCGCCGCGCAGCGTATCGCGCTCTTCGCGCCAAGTGCCGCCCTCGTTGCCGCCAATGATCACGTCGTCGCCGTCGCCGCCTTCCAGCAGGTCGGTGCCGTTGCCGCCATACAAGGAATCCTTGCCGGCGCCGCCGCGCAGCGTGTCGTTGCCTTC
>NZ_LDUR01000061.1:0-291 GCF_001043705.1 Chromobacterium sp. LK11 | reverse complement strand
GGCGCAATGCGTAAAGCCCAGCTCGTGTGAGCTGGGCTTCGCAATGGGGCGTCTGGCGGTGTCCTACTTTCACATGGCGAATGCCACACTATCATCGGCGCTAAGGCGTTTCACGGTCCTGTTCGGGATGGGAAGGCGTGGGACCACCTCGCTATGGCCACCAGACATAAACTTGTACAAACTAGAAGAAGCCTGGGATGGTGTTCACCACCCCTCATATATTCGGTATTCAATTGTGTCGCACAACCACTATCTCGTCGTCTCTCAGTTTCCCAAGACACTCAAATGATA
>NZ_LDUR01000060.1:0-1862 GCF_001043705.1 Chromobacterium sp. LK11 | reverse complement strand
ATGGACCTCAGCACCCTGCTCGCCAGCTTCGCCTCCGCCTTCAACCAGGACCAGCGCCTGCTCACCCTCAGCCTGGGCGACGGCAGCGTGGCGGCCGAGCAATTGCTGCCGCTGAGTTTGGCCGGCGAAGAAGGCGTGTCCCGGCCTTACGCCTACCAGCTCACCTGTCTGTCTCCGGACGGCGCGATCGAACTCAAGACCCTGCTCGGCTTGCCAGCCCGCATTGGTATCCTGGACGCCGCCGGCGCGGAGAGCCTGCGTTGCGGCGTGGTGTCCAAAGTGGAAAGCCTGGGCTCGGACGGCGGCTTCAGCCGCTACCAGCTGACCATAGAGCCGCCGTTCGCGCTGTTGCGGCATCGCGTCAGCTCGCGGGTGTTCCAGGACCTGACGGTGCCGGACATCGTCAAACAGATCCTGGCCGAGCATCAGCAGGCCAACCCGGTGTTCGCCCGCGTCCAGACGCTGGACTTCAAGACCGGCGCGGCGACGCCGCGCAGCTATTGCCTGCAATACCGCGAGAGCGATTACGACTTCATCGTGCGGCTGCTGCACGAAGAGGGCTATGCCTGGCGTTTCGATCACCTCGATGGCGACACACCACAAGTGCAGTTGGTCGCCTTCGACGACCCCTATAGCCTGCCGCCGGCCGGTGTTGAGCGGGTACGCTTCCACCGCAGCGACGCCACCGAGGCCGAAGACGGCCTGACCGAGTGGAACGCCCAACGCCAGATCGTCCCCGGCGCGGTGGCGCTGGCCAGCTTCGACTACCAACCCGTCAGCACTCAGCACAGCGGCGACGACAGCCGCATCGACCAGGGCCAGAACGGCAAGGCGCTGCAGTCTTCTTTGCACGACTACGACCCGCAATCGCTGTACTACGCCGGCGACGCCGACCAGCTCAGCCACTACGCCCAGCTGCGTCAGCAGGCGCATGACCTCAAGGCCAAGCAATTCAGCGGCGGCGGCTCCGTGCGCGGCCTGGCCGCCGGCCAGTGGTTCCGCCTGGACGAGCATCCGGCCCACGACGGCGACAGCAGCGAACAGCGCGAATTCGTCGTCACCCGTCAAAGCTTAAGCGCGCGCAACAACCTGCCGGCGGATCTGAAAGCCTTCCAAGACGGCAAGGAAGCCCAACCCTTCCGCGCCGACTTCGACGCCCAACGCCGCGGCGTGCCGCTGACCCCGGCCTATGCCCACACCGAACTGGCCAAGCCCAAGTCCCGCGGCGTGCAGACTGCCACCGTGGTCGGCCCCCAAGGTGAAGAGGTGCATACCGATCAGCACGGCCGCATCAAGGTGCAATTCCACTGGCAACGGATGGACGAGCACCCGAGCATAGGCGCGGGCATGGACGACAAATCCTCCTGCTGGTTGCGCGTGGTCATGCCCAGCGCCGGCGCCGGCTGGGGCCACCAATTCATCCCGCGCATCGGCCAGGAAGTGCTGGTCGACTTCATCGAGGGCGATATCGACCGCCCGGTGATCACCGGCGTGCTCTACAACGGCAGCCACCCGACGCCGGACTTCAGCGGCGCGGGCGCCTTGCCGGCCAACAAGACGCTGTCCGGCATCAAGTCCAAGGAACACCAGGGCGGCCAGTACAACGAACTCTTGTTCGACGACACCCCCGGCGAAGTCAGAGCCAAACTCAGCTCCGAACCCGGCAAGACCCAGCTCAACCAGGGCTTCCTGACCCACCCGCGCAGCAACGGCAAGGCCGAAGCGCGCGGCGACGGCTTCGAACTCAGAACCGACAGCCACGGCGCCATCCGCGCCGGCCATGGCCTGCTGCTGAGCACCGAAGCGCAGAACGGCGCTGGGGGCAAGCAACTGGCGCGCGAACAGGCGCAAAGCCAGCTGGA